>URVD01000072.1 GCA_900551195.1 uncultured Collinsella sp. | reverse complement strand
TCGCGCTCGGGATCGACGGCGGGCGGGTTGGGACCCACATGCAGTTCGCCGGCTTCGTAGATGTCGGCGGTCTTGTCCATGAGCTTCTCGATCTCGTAGAACTCGTCCACGTCCTGCTCGGTCACAAACGTGATGGCCCAGCCCAGTTCGCCGGCACGACCCGTACGGCCAATACGGTGAATGTAGTCGGTTGGCTCGGCCGGCACGTCAAAGTTCACGACGTAGCGCACGTCGCTAATGTCGATGCCGCGGGCGAGAACATCGGTTGCCACCAGCACGTCGACGGTGCCGTCGCGGAAAGCCGAAAGCGCGCGCTCGCGCTGGGCCTGGCTACGGTTGCCGTGAATCGCGGCAGCCTTGATGCCTTTACGCTCCAGACGACGGCAGCAGCTGTCGGCGCGGTGCTTGGTGCGCATAAAGACGATGGTGCGCTCCGGGCCCTCCTTCTTGAGGAACTCGGGCAGCAGGTTGTTCTTGGCCTCGATGGACACCAAGAACACAAGCTGGTCGGCGGTGTCGGCGGTCGGCGTGGCGGGCGCGATCTCCACGCGGGCCGGATCGCTCACCAGGTCGGTGATCTCGCCCACGGCTTCCTCGTCAAGCGTCGCCGAGAACAGCAGCGTCTGGCGCTCGGACGGCGTCTCGCGCACAATGCGGCGGACGGCGGGCAAAAAGCCCATGTCGAGCATGCGGTCGGCCTCGTCGAGCACCAGTACCTTGACCTCGTCCAGGTGGCAAGCGCCCTGCTCGATCAGATCGACCAGACGGCCCGGCGTGGCGACCAGGATATCGCAGCCGTACTTGAGTGCCGCGGTCTGCGGCTTGTAGCTCACGCCGCCCACGACGGTCACGGCAACGTGGCCCGTGACGTCGGCGATTTTGCTCGCGACCTCGTCGATCTGCTGGGCAAGCTCGCGCGTGGGGGTGATGACGAGCATCACGGGACCGCGACCGTTGCCCTCGGGCTTCTTGGCGCCGCGACGGCGGTTGCGGCCGCTGCGCTCGCGCACAGGCTTGGGCGGAGCGATGTGCTCCAGGTTGTTCATGGTCGGCAGCAAAAAGGCAGCCGTCTTGCCGGTGCCGGTCTGAGCGGCGGCAAGCAGGTCGCGACCCTCGAGCACCACGGGGATGGAGCCGGCCTGAACGGGCGTGGGCGCCGTGTAGCCCAGGTTCTCGATAGCACGAAGCATCTCGTCCGAAAGCCCCAGCTCGTCAAAGGCGGGCAGGCTCTCGGTAGCGGACTCAACGGTCTCGGCGGCGCTGGCCTCGTCGGCCGCATCGAAGGCAGCCTGGGTCATGGCCTCGCGGGCCTCGTCCAGAATCTCGGCGTCCGTGACGTCGGATACAGAATTACGCATATGTTGTTGTTCCTTATCTGCACGCGTTATGGGCACGGCATGCGGCCGCGCGGGGCGTGCTTGGTAGTGCGCTAATACATACAAAACAGGTGCGCACAGAGAGGACGTTGCTCAGCACGCTGGCGATCGCTTTGGCAGCCCTATCACGCGCCGTCCAGACGCAGCAGCTCTAAGCGATGGAGCAGATTCGCCGCGGGTTAGTATACCCGTGCTTCGCATGCCCCCACGTAAACCACAGATGACGGAGCGGACGAGGCGGGCCTGGGCCGATTGTCTCAATCTGTAACAGTTACGAGACAAAACCGGGTCTACACGTTACAGATTGAGACGAACTCAAACATCGCAAAACATAATCTCGATCTGTAACAGTTAGAGGTCATTTTCCCCGCTAGATGTTACAGATCGAGATGTTTGACATGAGCTGCCAACGATTGAGCAGCCACCCGCATCTGTAGCGAAATGTCATACATTTTCATCCCCACTGGACACCCCCAGGGGGTATGGGTGTATAGTATCGGCAGGTTAACAATTCAAACACTACGCCACAGAAAGGAGAAGCCATGGCTCAAGATAAGTTCGACGTGGGCGGCATGACATGCGCCGCCTGCCAGGCGCATGTGGATCGCGCCGTGAGCAAACTCGACGGCGTCCAAAGCGTCGCGGTCAACCTGCTCGCCGGTTCCATGATGGTCGACTACGACCCCGCGCAGGTCACCTCCGACGACATCTGCACCGCTGTCGACCGCGCGGGCTACTCGGCCTCGCCCATCAGCACGGGCACCGACGCTGTCCAAAGCGGAAGTGCGCAAGCCAGGTCCGGCGCCGCGCATATGGAGTCACCGACCAAAAAGTTGGAGGCCGCCGCCTCTGCCATGCGCACCCGCCTCATCGTCTCGATCATCTTCCTCATCCCGCTGTTCTACATAGGCATGGGGCACATGCTCGGTTGGCCACTGCCCGGCGTCTTCACCGACCATGCCCACAGCATGACGCTCGCCCTCACCGAGCTCGTCCTGCTCATCCCCATCGTCTATGTCAACGACGCGTACTTTATCAATGGGTTTAAATCGCTCGCGCACGGCGCGCCTATCATGGACGCCCTCATCGCCGTGGGCGCCACCGCGTCCATCGCCTGGTCGCTCTACGCCATGTTCATCATGGCCGACCAGCTAGCCGCAGGTCAGGTGCACGAGGCCATGATGACGAGCATGGACAACCTATATTTTGAGAGCGCCGGCACCATCCTGTCGCTCGTCACCGTGGGCAAATACCTCGAGACGCGCAGCAAGTCCAAAACCGGCGGCGCTATCGAGGCGCTCATCGACTTAGCACCCAAGACCGCGACCGTCGTGGCCGAGGACGGTATCGAGGCCACCGTCGACGTCGATGCCATTCTGCCCGGCCAGGTGCTGCGTGTGCGCCCCGGCGAGTCCATCCCCGTTGACGGCGTGGTGCTCGATGGCAGCTCGGCCGTGGACGAAAGCGCGCTCACCGGCGAATCCATTCCCGTGGAGAAGACCGCCGGCGACACTGTCAATGCGGCCACGGTCAACCGCACGGGCTCGTTTACCTTCCGCGCCACGCGTGTGGGCGCCGATACGTCGCTCGCCAAGATTATCCAGCTCGTCGAGGACGCCAACGCTACCAAGGCGCCCATCGCCCGCATGGCCGATAAGGTCGCCGGCGTGTTTGTGCCCGTGGTGTTCGTGATTTCGGCCGTGACCTTTGCGGCGTGGATGGCACTGACCGGCAGCATCAACGAGGCGCTCACCTCCGCCGTGGCCGTGCTGGTGATCAGCTGTCCGTGCGCACTGGGTCTGGCCACGCCCGTCGCCATTATGGTGGGCACCGGCAAGGGCGCCGAAATGGGCATTCTGTTTAAGAGCGCCGAGGCGCTAGAGAACCTGCGCAGCGTGGGCGCCGTGGTGCTCGATAAGACGGGCACCGTCACCCGAGGCAAGCCGGCCGTGACCGATATCGTGGTTGCCGCACGTGCCGACGGCTCGCCCACCATGAGCGAAAAGGCGCTGCTCAAGCTGGCCGCCGCGTTGGAGCGCTCGAGCGAGCACCCGCTGGCCGAGGCGATTATGGCCGAGTGCGAGTCGCGCGGAATCGTCGCGCGCATGGTCGAGGACTTTGCTGCCGTGCCCGGTCGTGGCGTTACGGCACGCGAGGGGCAAAACGCCATTGCCGCTGGTAACGTGTGCCTGATGAACGAGTTGGGCGTTACCGTGCCCGCGGGTCTTGCCGAGCAATTTGCTGCCGAAGGCAAGACGCCGCTGTTCTTTGCCAAGAACGGCGAGCTTGCCGGCACCATTGCCGTGGCTGACGAGGTCAAGGAGACGAGCGCCGAGGCCATCGCCGCGCTCCGCAAGCTCGGCGTCGACGTGCGCATGCTCACCGGCGACAACCGCGTCACTGCCGAAGCAATCGCCCACCGTGTGGGACTCGACCGTGCGCAGGTCATCGCCGACGTCCTGCCCGCCGACAAGGAACGCCACGTGCGCGAACTGCAGGATGCGGGCGGCAAGGTCGCCATGGTGGGCGACGGCATCAACGACTCCCCCGCCCTGGCGCGCGCCGACGTGGGCCTTGCCATTGGCACCGGCGCCGACATCGCCAAGGAGGGCGCCGACGTGGTACTCATGCGCAGCGACCTCATGGACGTCGCCCGCGCCATCGAGCTTTCGCGCGCCACGATCCGCAACATCAAGCAGGACCTGTTCTGGGCGCTGTTCTACAACGGCATCGGCATTCCGCTGGCGGCGGGCGTGTTCTTCCCGCTCACCGGATGGCAGCTCTCGCCGATGTTTGGCGCCGCGGCCATGAGCCTGTCGAGCGTGTGCGTCGTAAGCAACGCTCTACGCCTGCGAACCTTTAAGCCGAAAGTGGCAAAATAGGCTCACCATTAAGTCCATTTAGAACGGGTTTTCCAGGTGCCCGAGATTGACCTGAAAGAGGAGCGACGCGTACTTTGGTACGCGAGCGACGGCTTGAAGGTCAAGGTCGGGTGCCTGGGAAAGCCGACATAACAGAGAGGAATACCCATGCGTTACACAATCAAGACTTCCGGCCTCATGTGCGGCCACTGCGACGCCACCGTCGAGACCGCGCTGCTCAACGTTGCAGGCGTGACCGACGCCGACGCCGATCACGAGACCCAGACCGTCCAGGTGGAGTGCGCCGACACCGTGACCGCTGAGCAGCTCGCTGCCGCCGTCGAGGGCGCCGGCGAGAAGTTCCACGCCCTGTCCGTAACCGCCGCGTAGCAGCTGCCGCACCAACAGACACCGCTGTCCAACCAGCCCCTCAGAAGTTGCGGTGAAATAGTTCCGGTTTAAACGCTTTAAGCCTTCAATCAGGAACTATTTCACCGCAACTGAGGGTGAGGCATTTGAAGGATTGACCAGAAACGAGGACCCGCCATGATGGCAGACCACAAATCGGTGACCCGCATGCTCAAGACGGCACGCGGTCAGATCGACGGCATCCTGCGGATGGTCGAGGAGGACCGCTACTGCGTCGATATTTCCACGCAGCTCATGGCAACGCAGGCGCTCATCGCGCGCATCAACGCCGATGTGCTCAAGGCGCATATCGAGGGCTGCGTGACTTCGGCAATCGAATCGGGCGACGAAGACCTCAAAGCCGCCAAGCTCGCCGAGATCGAACGCGTCGTCGACAAGCTCTCCAAGTAATTGGGGCATTGGGGACGGACTGCTTTGCACCTTCTTGGTGCATCGGGGACAGGTATGTTTGCACCAGCTTGGTGCAGATTGACCTATCCCCCTTGCTCTAAATCGGGTATAAAGGCGTGCAGCATATCGAACGAAAGGCAATTTGCATGAATGACTTTATGAAGGGCCGCAATGGTGCCGATGAACTCACCATCGTGATGGGTTTTGCCGGCATCGTCATCGCGATGATCGGATCGATAGCCCGCATCCAGTGGCTCAGCTGGATCGCCATCGCCGTTATCGTGATTGGCGTGCTGCGCGGCCTGTCCAAAAATATCGATGCACGTCGCAAGGAAAACGCTGCCTTTGTCGCCGCGACCGCGAACGTTTCCGGCTTGGGCAAGTTCGTCGCCAGCTTGGGCGGCGGCACCGCAGCGGCAAATGCCTCGCGTGCGGCCGGCACCAGCAAGGAAGACTTTGAGCGCGCCAAGCGCACGGCCAAGAAGATGTGGAAGGGTCGCAAGACCACGGCATACCTCAAGTGCCCCAACTGCGGCCAGATGCTCTCCGTCCCCAAGGGCAAAGGCAAGATCCGCGTCACCTGCCCCAAGTGCCACGCCAAGATGGAAACCCGCTCCTAGCGCCCGCACGCGGGACAAATTAATCAGGTTTGTTTGTCCCAAATCTTAAGTATTTGTTCGATAAAAAAGCCGAGGCCTCGTGTTGAGACCTCGGCTTTTTGTATGCGGCAACGGAGCTGTCCCTTTGACTCGTCTACGCCACACCGTCGCGGGCAAGCTCCTCGGCCAACGCCTCGGCAGGCATGGCCATAATCGCGTCGAGCTCGGCGTCCACCTCGGGAATACGCTTCACCTTGAGTTTGCGCACCAGATCACCACGGCACATCACGTACGTCGGCTCACGCAGTGCGCACAGATCATCGAGCGGGTTCTTGCGCGTTACCAAGATATCGGCAGCCTTGCCGCACTCGATCGTACCGGTCTCGCCGCCCAGCCCCAGCAGCTCGGCATTGATCTGCGTAGCCGTATGCAGCGCGAAGGCGTTACTCACGCCGACATACTTGGCAAAATAGGCCACCTCACGCCACATGTCGTACTGCGTCACAAACGGGCAGCTTGAGTCCGTGCCCAGGCCCACCTTAACGCCGGCTTCCAGTGCGGCACGGGCGCTCTCGATGATGCCCGAGCACACGATGTCGCCGTTCTTCTTTTGCGTATCGGTCGAATGGGTCTTTTCTGGATCGAGCAATACAAACGGCAGCGCCGGGCTGATCGTGCAGGTCACGCTCGGCGCACGCCCCTCGAGCTGCGTACCCGCGGCACCGTGATACAACTCCAGGATCTCGGGGGTCATCGGAGCGCCGTGCTCGATTGTGTCGACGCCGGATTTAAGCGCGGCCTTCACACCTTCGGTACTCTCGACATGGGCCATCACCGGAAGGCCCACCTCGTGCGCCGCCTTGCACGCCGCTGCGGCAACCTCCACCGGCATACGCAGCACGCCCGGCTCGCCCACCTCGGTCGCATCGAACACACCGCCCGTTACGAACAGCTTAATGACGTCGGCACCGCGCGCGTACAGGTCACGCACCTGCTCGACTGCCTCGACGGGGCTGTTTGCCACCTGGGCAAACAGCCCCGCGCCATGGCCGCCCGGCACCGTGACGCCCGTTCCCGGCGCTACCAGGCGCGGACCCTGATGCTTGCCGGCGTCAATAGCGTCGCGCACGGCGATATCGGCAAACAGCGGGTCACCCGCACCGCGCACCGTGGTCACGCCACTTGCCAACTGCTGCTGGGCGCTGCCTTTGAGGATGTGGCGGACGATGGAGCGGCCCACGGGATTGTCGAGCTTCTTCATGAGTGCGCCCGCATCGCCCGCCGAGACCGGTTTGCCCGAACCGCACAGATGCACGTGCATATTGATGAGACCGGGCATGAGATACGCACCGCCCAGGTCGATAACCTCGGCACCCGCCGGCGCCTGCGCCACAGCACTCGGCCCCATCCAGGTGATGACGCCGCGCTCAACAGTCACGGCCATATCGGGTTGCGGCTCCATATGCTCCGAGCCATCCAGAATGGTCGCATTGATAAACAACGTAGAACGATCGGCAGACGCCATATCGAGCTCCTCCCTCACGATTAACTTGAACATTTGTCCATTATCGCCCAAGGCGACGGAGATGCAGCCGATGTATCGGTTAACGGAGAAAAGGGAGAATGTGAGGATAGAGAGGTCAGCGCGGCGATGCCCCAGCCGTGTGTGCCGAACGTCTCGATCTGCAACAGTAAACCCGGTTTTTTGGGCTACTAGATGTTACAGATCGAGATCTTTCGGCACCGCGTCCAACCTTTGTCTCAATCTGTAACAGTTAGGTCGATTTTTGGCCTGTAAATGTTACAGATTGAGATATTCTCCAGCCCCGTCGTCAAACGTCTAAATCTGTAACAGGTAGACAGGTTTTCGGCCTCTAGATGTTACAGATTGAGATCTTTTAGCGGTAGCCAACCTTCCGTCTCAATCTGTAACAGTTACGAGGCCAAACGGTCCCTTGTTGTTACAGATTGAGACAAACTCGGCAGGAACAACCACCTCCGCGTCAGTTGCACCCCTTAGCGCCCATACCACTGCCGTCTCCATTCCTCCGCCAGATTGACCCGCTGCGGAATGTTCGCCAGTCTCATCTTTTCAGCCAGCTTCCCCGGATTCTTGAGCTCATCAAACGTAAACCTCAGTACTTTATGTCCGAGCATCGTCAGATGGGACTCTCGCTGACGTTCTGCCACGAATGGGTCGACCGACTCCCGACCCTCGTCGTTCTGCAAGGCATACTTTCCCTTTCCATCGAGCTCGCCAATCACGCACGTCCCGTCCTCGAGCCTCCAGAAATAATCAACGCGAAACACTTGGCTCGAATCAAGCGGGTCACGAAACTCCACCTGCAACTCTGGCACCGGAAAACCGTATGCAATAAAGAACGCCCGGAATCGAGACTCGCCACCGTTTTCGGACAGCCCGTCCGCATGGGACGCAATCACCTGAGCCCTGCGATACCCGCGTCTGCCCTCGCAATCGGCCTGGAGCCGTTCGCAGAGGTCGTCGCGCGATATGCCCTTCGCCCGCAGCGCAGAATCGGCGATCGCCAGACCATACGAAAACGGCGCACGCAGCAGACAATCCTTCACCGTGCGCCAAAAC
>URVD01000071.1 GCA_900551195.1 uncultured Collinsella sp. | reverse complement strand
GGTGTGGTTGCCGCTGATCTCGGAGCGGCCGGGCGCGTGCACATAGAGCACCTGGCGATCGCCGATGGGGCCAAACTCCTCCTCGAATAGCTTGGTGAGCGTGGCGAGTGTCTTTTCGTCGGGGGCGGTCATGGGGGTCCTTTCCTTGGCACCGAACAGATGGGTCCGTGTTGTTGTGAGTACGTTAACAATTTTGAGCACCACAAACGAGGCGTTCGCGGCGTTGCACGTTAAAAGCTATGTTAACGTACTCATAACACAACGCTTATCACTTTTTGAGAATCTGGTAATCGGTAGATTTTCGGCCGTGAACGGTGTGGCTGTATGGACATATGGAGCAAAAGAACCGCTGATAGAAAAAGTAGAGTACGTTAACATGCGTCCGACGATAGCGGGCCTCGGTGCAGGGCGTGTTTCTGCCCAGGCCGGCATTCACGCTATTCAGATCTCGCAAGGGTGAAGGTGATCCTGTGGCAAGGCGCCCGTCCAACGATACAGGTACGCGTCCGGTCTCCATGGCCGACGTCGCCCGCGCTGCTGGCGTTTCGCAGCAGACGGTTTCGCGCGTCGCCAACGGTTTGCCTAACGTCAACGAGCAGACGCGCCAGCGCGTGCAGGCCGCTATGCAAGAGCTCGGCTTTCGTCCGAGTTATGCCGGTCGCTCGCTGCGCGACGGCCGTTACCATTCGGTCGGCCTGTGCGTCAACGATGTCACCAAGTTTGGCAACCTCTCAATGATCGACGGCATCGCCAGCGCTGCTCGCGAGCATAATTGCGCCATCACGCTGGTCGAGATGTCCAAGACCGAGGAGTTTTCGCTTGCCGAGGCCACGCGTCGTATGGCCGCGCTGCCCGTGGACGGCATCATTATCGGCATGAGTCGCATGGCACCCGATTTTGAGACGTTTGATCCGTTGCCGGGCATTGGCACGGTCATCGTTACCATGTACGCGCATCCGCGCGTGACCACAGTCGATTCCGACCATTACGGCTGCTCGCTATTGCTTATGGATCACCTGTTTGAGCTGGGACACGATCAGATTCGCTATATTGGCGGCCCGTCGTTCTCGGTCGACGAGCAGTTTCGTCGCGCCGGTTGGCAGGATGCACTCGAGCGTAAGCACATTAAGCCGCAGGCGCCGCTCGAGGGCGATTGGTCTGCCAACAGCGGATACGAAGCCGGCAGATATCTGGCCGAGCACGACCGCACCATGACGGCGATTTACGCGGCAAACGACCAAATGGCAAACGGTGCCATCGCCGCGCTGCGCGATAGTGGCCTGCGCGTGCCCGAGGATGTGAGCGTAGTGGGCGTCGACGATTCACTCGATGATTTTGTGGCACACAACGAGCTCACGACCGTTCGATTCGACTTGCATCAGCGTGGGCGCGAGGTGTTTGAGCATGCGGTTCCCGAGGCGGGTACGGTGGGCAAAACCGTTGCCATTCGTATTCCCGGCCAGCTCATCATTCGACATAGCACGGCGATACCGCGCTCATAGTTTGTGCTGGTAAACGGCGATTTATCGCATTTTAATAACAATCGGTAAGGATGCCGGCAGATAGCTGTTGGGATGCAGCCGAGTGCTATGATAGACGGGCTCTTTTGTCTATCTAGGAGGCTTTGCCTGATGGAGATCACCAAGGATATCCGCTACGTTGGCGTCGACGATCACGACATTGACCTGTTCGAGGGCCAGTACGATGTGTCCGAGAACGGTATGGCATACAACAGCTACGTTATCTTGGGCGAAAAGATCGCTGTCGCCGATTCAGTCGATGGCGGGTTTGTCGACGAATGGCTCGGTAACCTCGAGGCTGTACTCGACGGTCGCACGCCCGACTACCTGGTCATCCATCACATGGAGCCCGATCACTCCGCCGGCATTGCCGCCTTTATGGAGCGCTATCCCCAGGCACAGATTGTGGCAAGCATGGGCGCCTTCCGCATGATGGTTAACTACTTTGACACCGACTTCCCCGAGCGCAAGATGGTTGTCAAGGAGGGTGACGTGCTCGATTTGGGCGGCCACAGCCTAACCTTTGTCGGCGCCCCCAACGTGCACTGGCCCGAGGTGCTGTTCTCCTACGAGGCCACCGACAAGGTGCTCTTTAGTGCCGACGGCTTTGGCAAGTTCGGCGCCAACGACATCGAGGATCCGGAAGGGTGGGCCTGCGAGGCGCGCCGTTATTACTTTGGCATCGTCGGCAAGTTCGGCAAGTTTGTGCAGGCCGTGCTCAAGAAGGCCGCCAATCTGGACATCCAGATCATCTGCCCGCTCCACGGCCCCGTGCTGACCGAGAACCTGGGCTATTACCTCGACACCTACAACACCTGGTCGAGCTATCAGCCCGAGGACGAGGGCATCACGATTGCCTACGCGAGCGTGTACGGCCATCTGAAGGCTGCCGTTGAGGAGCTCGCATCTGCGCTCGAGGCTCGCGGCCAGAAGGTTTCCGTCTTTGACCTGGCTCGCGACGATATGGCCGAGGCCGTTGAGGACGCGTTCCGTTACGACCGCCTGGTGCTCGCCTCCATTACCTATCAGGGCGAGATCTTCCCGTTCATGAGCACTTTTATCCACACGCTTGCCGAGCACGCCTACCAGAACCGTACGGTGGCGCTCGTCGAGGCCGGCTCCTGGGCGCCCGTCGCTGCCAAGGTTATGACCAAGGAGCTCGAGGGCATGAAGGACATCACCCTGGCGCAGAACAAGGTGACCGTCCTGGGCTCGCTCAACGACGCCTCGCGCGCTCAGATCGAGGCCCTCGCCGACGAGCTTTCCAAGTAGCAATACTTCACTTTTGACGCGCAAACCACCACAAAGGGGACACCTTTGTGGTGGTTTTTGTTTACGCGCTGGCGACGATGAGGTTGGGGCGGGTGTTGTCGGCGATTTCGGCGATAGAGGTGGCAACGGCATCGTCGGGGTCGCGGTCCATGACGATGGCGTTGACATCGACGAGCTCGGCAAAGCGGTACATGCCACGTCCGTTAACCTTGCTGGCGTCCATGAGGGCCACGCTTTGACGGGCGGCGCCGATCATGGTCGTTTTGGTTTCGGCCATCTGGGGAAAGTCGGTGGTAAAGCCGCAGCCGGGAACAAAAGCGCCAGGGCACATGACGGCAAGATCGGCGTGGACCATTTGGAGCGCCTGCATGGTAAGTGGGCCGTACAGATAGCGATGACCTTTGCGCAGTGCCCCGCCCAGCATGACGACATCGACCGAGGGCATGCTCTCGTCGATGTAATCGGCGATGGTGATATCGGCCGTAATGACGGTGATGCCGTCGCGCTGATCGAGCAGGCGGACGAACTCGAGTGCCGTGGTGCCGGAGTCGACGAGCAACGTGTCGCCGTCGCTGACGAGTTCAATGGCGCTTTGAGCGATGGCCTGCTTGGCGGCGACGTTGACGTTGATGCGCCGATCCTGCGTGGAGACCGTTAGGCGTTTGTGGAGCGACACGGCGCCGCCATGCGTGCGGCGTAGCTTACCGGACTCGGCGAGCGCGTCCAGGTCGGCGCGGGCAGTGACGGAGGAAACGCCAAAGGTCTGGGCGATTTCTGCCACCTGCACGGAGGCGTTATGCTCGAGCATTTCCATGATGGCGGCACGTCGTTCGTCGGCGAAAGCTCGTGTTGTTGCGTGGGCCATAGCTGCTCCATCCTCAACCTAAATTTGCAGGAATTATGTTGAAACCATTTTCGTTCATTTTCTTTTCTAGCAAGAAAACGCCTTTCGATTACTTATCTTTTCTACAAAAGAAAGGTGATTCGCTCGAAAACTGGGATATCGGATAGGGGGATTTGGTCCGATTCCCTTCCGTTTGCTTTTCAAAAACGAGCGTTTTGGCCTGCGTGCCGGCGATATCTCGTACATGCGACAGATGTGATTTTCATACAATGGGCCCAGCAAAACGCAAGGTAAAACGCCTTGCGGACACGTACGCCCGATGTCCAGATGCGGGCGAGGGAGAGGAGCAAACGCTCATGGCACTTGTTACCACCGAAAAGATGCTCAAGGACGCTCAGGCCGGCCACTACGCCGTCGGCGCGTTCAACGTCGAGAACCTCGAGTTTGTTATGGCCGTTCTGGCCGCTGCCGAGGAGACCAAGTCCCCCGTCATCATGCAGACCACCCCGGGCACCATTAAGACCGCTGGCCTGGATTACTTCTACGGCATGGTCAAGGCCGCTGCCGAGCGCGCTTCCGTGCCCGTCGCCCTGCACCTCGACCACGGTGATGGCTATGACCGCTGCATGCAGGCTTTCCGCACGGGCTACACCTCCGTCATGATCGACGGCTCGCACGAGTCCTTCGAGGACAACATCGCCCTGACCAAGTCCGTCGCCGACGCTGGCCGCGCCATGGGCGTGCCTGTCGAGGCCGAGCTCGGTAAGGTTGGCGGCAAGGAGGACGACGGTCCCGCGGTTGAGGGCGAGAGCCCCTACACCGATCCGGCCGAGGCCAAGGAGTTCGTCGAGCGCACTGGCTGCACCTCCCTCGCTATTGGCGTTGGCACCAGCCACGGCGTGTACACGAGCGATCCTCACATCGAGCAGTCCGTGGTCAAGGCCATTCGCGACGCCGTCGACGTGCCGCTGGTCCTGCACGGCACCTCCGGTGTGCCCGATGAGCAGGTTGCCGAGGCCGTGAAGAACGGCATCTGCAAGGTCAACTACGCCACCGAGCTGCGTCAGGCCTACACCAAGGGCTTCATGGCCTACATGGCCGAGAACCCCGCCTGCTTCGATCCCAAGAAGCCGGCCAAGGAGGGCATGCGTGAGATCACTGAGCTGGTTAAGATCCGCATGACCAACCTCAACTCCGTGGGCAAAGCAGAGTAACAGCAAGGGTACTCCGACTCGCTACATATCCCGGGGAGGGACGAGGGCTTAGTTCCCCAATCGTCCTCGGGCATGCAAAAAGCCTCGCTGCGCACTTCGTGCGGCGAGGCTTTTTGCCCCCTGCGGAAAGATTGGGGAACTAAGCCCTCGTCCCTCCCAGGTTGACCTACTCGAGGTCGTCGCCCTTGTGGCGTTAGGGCGGAAAATAATAAGAAGCTTTCGCGCTGCGGAATGATTTTGGAAACTAAGTACGGGGACCCGCCCAAGCCGTTCTGCTCAATCGCCCTTATGGTGTTGGGGCTGAAAGGGTGGGACGCGTGGGTTATTTGGTTGTTAGGGTTAGTAGGTCGTTGGGGGTTTTGAGGTTGTAGGTGGCGTTTGGGATGTCTTGGTGTGATCCCCATGCCGCTCTGGCAAAACTGACCCCTGCTGAAGTTGCGCATTGTTCGTCGTAGACGGTGTCGCCAACGTAGACGACGTTGCCAGGATTCGCGCCCGTACGTCGGAGATATTCGAGCATGGGTGCGGGCGAAGGCTTGTGCTCGGTTGTGTCTTCGACAAGGATGATGTGTTCAAAAAACTTATCGAAGCCAAGGGGTGCAATTTCGTCTGTGTATTCGTCGCGTGCACGTGAGGAGACGATGCCAAGTTTGCAGCCGCTATCGGCGAGTGTTGCGATGACTTCAAGCAAACCTGGAAACACGCTGATGGTGCTTTTAAAGCTGGCGGCAACTTGGCACCAGCGATCCAACGTTGCCTGCGAGTAGATTCCAAGTTTCTCAAGGGCATCCTTGCCGGGTATGCCGAGGGCAAATTCAAGCTCGTGTCGGGGGAGCGTTTTGCCGGTCTCTTCTTGGACAATCTGGACAAGCGATGATAGAACGCTTTCTTCTGTATCTGCCAATGTCCCATCAATGTCAAATACGATATGGTCAAAGTGCTTCATATGATTGCTCCTCTCTGTTGTTTGCCTGCAAGTTTGATGCAGTGACAGAAGAAGGGCTAGCGGGATTTCTGCCTGGTACTATCGAGATTCTGCCTCGTTGCTCGATAGCTCGAAGGAGTGCATCCCATTTGTTCTTTAAATACCTGGCCAAGATGGCTTGCTGTCGCAAAGCCGCATTGGCGCGCGACTGTCTGAACCGTTCGCGTGGTGTGTGCCAAAAGTTCGCAAGCACGGTTTACGCGGTATGCGCGCAGATATGCCGCCGGGGCCGTTCCTGCGCAAGCTTCGATAATGCGGTAACACTCTCTTTCGCTTACGCCGGCTGCAGATGCCATCTGGGGCACATCTACAGCGGCTGCATAGTTTGCGCGGATAAAGTCCAGGATTGCCTTGAACTGTACGTCGCGGCTGGTCATCCAAGAGGCGTTGTCGGAGGAAAAGAGCGGTTCGGCCTTGGCGTAAATCTGAATCCAGAGCTCTGACAAGCTATTCCGAAGCGCCATCTCGTTCTGCGGCCGTTGAAGGTCGTGGTTAAAGGAACTCTTTAGCAAATCGATAAAGGGCATATCGTCGGGGTTGGTGGGCGACCATTTGAGCACATCGACGTCTCGACATTGCAGCAAAGGATTGATATAGCGCTTTTGAAGGCGTCCCGCGGGATCGCCGAGCATCGACGGCTGAAAGATATGCAACATTTGAATGGCTGGTGCCGAATTGGGTGATTGCAGCGTGCTGTGCAAAACGCCGCCGTTGATAAAGCCGGCGGACCCTTCCTCAAAGCGTACGTGCTCATGAGCCGCGCGCGTTCGATAGTCAATCGCTCCCTGTTCCATGTAGAAAAGCTCAACTTCGGAATGCCAGTGCCAGGGGACGGAATTGCCCGGATAGCGAGCGAATTCTGCGCGTTCGGCAATATAGGGCCAGTCTTCGGCGGTCTCGGGAAACGCTTCCTCGCGTCCTCCGCGGTGCAATTCTATGTGATCCATGTTTCGCATGGCATCAGTATAAAGCGCGATGGGCTTAGATTGCTCTTGCCTGTTCGGGGAACGCCTTGTCTAGGGATGCTTGGAGCTTATCGAAGGATGCTCGCAAGTTGTGGCTCTGGTCGGTTGAGCGTTTGGCTTTTGTGGTGGGGGAGTCGGGGAGGCCGTTTCTCTGTGTCGGGGGGAAGGAGAAAAGGTTTGCATGTTTTAGGGATGGCTGCTGTGCTGCGTCATTGGAAGAATGCATGCTTATGCGGCCTCCTCGATGTCCACCAAAAGATTGCGCGCGAGGTTTGCTGCTAGGTCCCGTGCGTTGGCAGTATTATGCCGCGGCCGTCGCAAAGAAGCGCTAAAGAAAGGCTTAATGAGGTTTGGCATTACGATGAAACCGCAGGTCAGAGGTATCGAGTAACACTCTTGAAAGGTTTTGGGCTTAAGGGCTTTCTAAGGTTTGTGACGTGGATGTGGCTCGCCTGTGTGGGGCGTGTGAATGCTCGCTGTTAGCGCTGCGGCTCTGCAGCCCGTACCTGCTCGATGACCTTTTCCATCGTGGCGTCGATGTGATCCTTTTTGAGCTCGCATTCCCAGATAGTTATGGGCGTCCAGCCCATTTGAGTGAGTGCTGCCACGGCAGCGTGGTCACGCTCGACGTTGCGACGGAACTTTGCCTCCCAAAACTCAACGTTGCGCTTGGGCTGGCTTGGGTTGCACTTGGGGCAGCGGTGCCAAAAGCAACCGTTGACGAAGATGGCGATCTTGCGCCCGGGGAAGGCGATGTCGGGCTTGCCGGGAACCTTCCATTCCAAGCGATAACCCGTAAGGCCCGCTGCCCGCAGGCGCTGTCGTACGAGCAGCTCGGGCTTGGTGTTGGCGCGCTTGTTGCCCTTCATGGACTTTTTGATGGCGGCGCGACGGCGGACCAGTTCGCGCTCGTCGGCGGAAAGGTCCGAGGTATCGATGCCGTCCAGCAGGCCGGGCTTGGGGCGCTTTTTGCTGCGGCGGGTTGAGAAGATCAGGCTTTGCTTGCGGCGTTCGCGGCGGCAAGGCAGGCCCCGCACAGCCAGCGCCTGCCGCCCAGGGAAACAAGGTCCTGTGCGCCGCCGCACGCACAGCACTGCGGGCGCGGATGGTTTTGGGCGCGCAGCAGCAGAGCATCCTGCGCGGGCAAGGCTTCCGCCTCCAGCACTTCGTCCGACGTCCAGCCCAGCAAACTGAACGCTTCCCGGGGCAGCACCACGCGATGCAAAGAATCCACGCGGCGGTCTTTCCAAAGGTTCATATATAAGCACCACCTTTTGTTTTCTTTTATCCTAACAAAAACAGCTTAAATAGTCAATCTATAAATATATTATTTTATAACACACTATTTTAATAACGACTATTTGTGCGTTTTACTATGCCATACAATAGAGTATAAAAGATACAACAAGAAATGAGAAATAAGCATGTTGCAATTTAACGTTCAAGCACTTTTAGACAAAA
>URVD01000070.1 GCA_900551195.1 uncultured Collinsella sp. | reverse complement strand
GGGCAGATGCAGAAGTCATGTTCTTCATTGTAGTAGAAGTTTTCGGCCTTGAACGTAAAGTCGCGGGCGCCCAGGTTAAACTCGCTGGCGCGGTGATACTCCAGGCAGTTGAGGCGTGTGTTGTGGCCGTTGCACCAGCCGAGCTGGAAGGGGCGGCCGCCAAACATGAGAAAGCCCAGTTTGTCGGCATCCTTGACGCCCTCGAGCTCCGGCGCACTTGCTACGTACTTGCTGCCCTCGGGAATGGGCGTGGCAGAGAGCGCCTCGAGCACGGGCGACGTGAGCTCGGACGGAACGTCATCCCAAACGTTGCCATAGGATTTGAACTCGGGATCGTTGACAGAATAGATATGCATGTTCACTCCTGTTCGTTTGTGTGACAGTACGAACATTCTAGAACAAACATGAGCGATTTTGAACGCTCGTCCCGACCACTCAACAAAAAGGCGCCCCCGCATAAGCGAAGGCGCCCAATGCGCGCGCTTTGGGCGATAAAGCCCTTACGCCTGCTGATAGTGCAGGTGCTTCTCGTCGATATCGGCCAGGTCACGGTCGAGATAGCGGCGCGCGAGCCAGTTTGCCATGGGGAGGTTCTGGTCCAGGTAGTTGCCGCACTCCTCGGGAGCGGCACCGGGGACATCGCCCTCAAAGCCAGCAACAAACTCGAACAGAATGAAATCCTCGTTCTGGATTTCCTCGCTCGTCAGCTCGCCAAAGACAACCAGGTAAAAGCCCGTGCGGCAGCCCATGGGGCCAAAGTAAACGATACGACTCGACCACTCGGCATGATTGCGAAGGAACGTCGCGCCCAGGTGCTCGATGGTGTGGCACTCGGCCGTGTTCATGACCGGCTCCTTGTTGGGCGTGGTCAGGCGCAGGTCAAAGGTGGTGACGGCGGCGTCGGTCGCCGGATCGCGGTCGATGCGGCTCACATACACGCCGGGCTCGAGCAGCAGATGGTCAACGGAAAAACTCGCGATGCGCTCCATGGCAGATCCTCTCGATAGTTAAATTGGGACGGGGCTCTTTTAGCTGGTTCGAATGATCACACCAATCATACCAGTCAAAAAAGCCCCGTCCCAAATGAGCTACCCGGGACGGGGATCAATGAGTTTTTTATCCCCGTCCCAGAAAAATCCTTGGGCGCCGCGCAGCCGCCTAGGCAGTGTATGCAATTGTGGCGTCGACAGCATGGCGCCAGCCGGCGATCTTTTTGGCGCGCTCGTCGGCGGACATGGTGGGCTCCACGATGCCGCGGGCGCCGTAGACGTCGACGACGTCGCGCGTGTACATGCCCAGCGCAATGCCGCAGGCCCAGGCCGCGCCCAGACCGCTCATCTCGTCGTTGCTCGCAATGCGGATGGGCGAGCCGACCAGGTCGCTCTCAAACTGCATCAGGTACGCGTCGCGCGTGGGACCACCGTCAACACGAAGCTCGGCCAGTGCCGCGCCCGAATCCTCGACCATCGCATCGATCACGTCGAAGATCTGATAGGCGATCGACTCGTCGGCGGCCTTTACGAACTCCGCACGGCCCGTGGTGCGCGTCATGCCAAAGACGCAGCCCTCGGCATCGCTCGCCCAGTGCGGCGCGCCCAGGCCAGTGAACGCCGGCACAAAGTAGACACGGCTTGCCGGATTGGCGGCGTAGCACAGGTCGGTGACTTCCTCGGGATTGTTGATGAGTTCCAAGTCGTCGCGCAGCCACGTCTTGACGGCGCCGGCGTAGCTCACGTTGCCCTCGAGCACGTACTCGGTCACGCCGTCCATACGCCATGCGAGCGAGCTCGAAAGCCCATGCGAGCTGGCGACGAACTCGTCGCCGACGTTCATCATGACCGAGCTTCCGGTGCCATAGGTCGCCTTGGCCATGCCGCGGCTATGGCAGCCCTGGGCAAACAAGGCGGCATGGCTGTCGCCGAGCACGCCGTGAATGGGCACGGGCGCCGGCAAAAAGCCGCCCAGGTCCGTTGTACCGAACAGGCCATCGGAATCGGTCACCTGCGGCAGGCACGCCGGATTGACACCAAAGGCCTCGCACACAGGCTCGCTCCAGCAGCCACGGCGCAGGTCAAAAAGCTGCGTGCGGCTGGCATTGGACCAGTCGCAGCGAAACTCCGCGCCGCCCGTGAGCGTCCAAACCACCCAGGCATCGATGGTGCCCAGGCACAGCTCGCCCGCTGCAGCGGCCTCGGCAGCCGCAGGAACGTTCTCGAGGATCCAAGCCATCTTGCCCGCCGGATAGTAGGGCGAGAGCACCAGACCCGTCGTGTGACGCACCAGCTCGGCCACGCCTTCGCGCGCAGCCAGCTCGTCGCACAGCTCGCGGGCGCGGGCGCACTGCCACACCACGGCATCGCACAGCGGCTCGCCCGTCGTGCGGCTCCAGGCAACGGTGGTCTCGCGCTGGTTGGAAATGCCAACGCCGGCGATGTCTGCCGGATCGACCCCGGTCTCCTCCACCACGGTGCGTGCCACAGCCAGCACGTTGGCGGCGATCTCGGCCGGGTCATGGCTCACCCAGCCGGCCTCGTTGACAATCTGGCGATGTGAGCGGTCGGCGCGATGGATCAGATGGCCGCCCTCGTCCACCAGCAGCGCCTTAGCACCCTGTGTGGACTGATCGATTCCGATGATGTATTTGCTCATGTACTCTCCTGTCTCCCCCGTCGATTCAAAACTAAAACCCGACGGACAAGGAGCGAGTGGCCGACCGGCTCATGAGAGCGCAGCCGGCCTGCTCAGAATTCAACCTAAAAGGATTGGTGCAAACCTGTCCCCGATGCACCAATTACTCTGCGGGAAGGAACTCGACGACCGTCTTGGCGATTCCCTCGCCCGTCAGGCCGTAGTGCGCAAAGACCTCGGGGCTCGTACCGGTGATGACCGGCGCATCGGGTAGACTCAGGCACTTGACCGGACGCGGGCAGTGCTCACCCACGACCTGCGCGACCATGGAACCCAGGCCACCGAAGGGACTGTGCTCCTCGACGGTCACGACGGCGCGCGTGGCACCGGCGGCCTCGATCACGGCCTCGGTATCGAGCGGCTTGACGCAGTACATGTCGAGCACCGTTGCCGAGATGCCCTGCTCGGCCAGCAGATCGGCGGCGTCCACGGCGTGGCGGACCATCTCACCGGTAGCGACGATTGTCACATCGGTGCCGCGGCGCACCCAGGTGGCTCGGTCCATCTGGAACGGGCACTCGTCCTCGGTGTACACGTCCTCCACCGGGTTGCGGCCCACGCGGATGTAGGCCGGCTTGTTGTCGGCAACCAGGGCGCGCACGAGCTCGGCGGTCTGGAAGCGATCGCTCGGCAGATACACGCGCATGTTGGGAATCGCGCTCATGGCGGCGATATCCTGCGCGGAGTGATGGCTCATACCGAGGGCGCCATAGGAAACGCCGCCCGAGATGCCGATGAGCTTGACGTTGGTGTTGGAGTACGAAACGTCGACCTTGCACTGCTCATACGAGCGCGTGGTCACAAAGGACGCTGGCGAGGCGGCCCAGGCCTTCTTGCCGCACGAAGCCATGCCGGCGGCGATGCTCACCAGGTCCTGCTCGGCGATGCCGACCTCAATGGACTGCTGGGGATACTGATCGAAGAACGGCGTGAGCGATGCGGAGCCGCGGGAGTCGGAGCACAAGACGACGATGTCTTTATCGGTTGCGGCGGCCTCGAGCAGCGTGTCGCAGATAGCCTTGCGGTTGGCGATCTTGTTAGCCATTGATGGCCTCCTTATGGGCAGCGAAATCGGCGATGATCTGGGCATATTCCTCGTCGTTGGGCAGGTGATGATGCCAGGCGGCCTTGTCCTCCATAACAGACGAGCCATAGCCCTTCACCGTGTTGAGGATGATGACCGTAGGCTTTCCCTTAGTCTCGGCCGCAAGCGTCAGCGCGGCGTCGATGGCCTGGACGTCGTTACCCGGAATGGAGAGTACGTTCCAACCGAAGGCGGCCCAGCGCTCCTCCTGCGAGTCCTGCTTCATGACGTCCTCGGTGCTGCCGCTGATCTGCAGGCGATTGCGGTCCACGAGCGCGCACAGGTTATCGAGCTGGTAGTTGCCGCCGCTCATGGCGCCCTCCCAGACCGAGCCCTCGGCAAGCTCGCCGTCGCCCATGATGGTGTAGACGCGGTAGTCGCGGCCGTCCATCTTGCCGGCAAGCGCCATGCCGACGGCCACGGGCAGGCCATGGCCCAGCGAGCCCGAGTTCATCTCGATGCCCTTGAGCTTGTTGTTGGGGTGGCCGATGTAGGGGCTGCCGAACTTAGAGAAGCGGGCCTTGACGTCGTCGAGGTCCAGATAGCCCTCGTGGCAGAGCACCGCGTAGTAGGCCTCCATGGCGTGGCCCTTGGAGAGCACGAAGCGATCGCGGTTGGGATCGTCGACGGTCTCGGGCGAAATGTTGAGGTGGTTGGCGTAGAGGGTCATCAGCGCATCGATGACCGACATGTCGCCGCCGATGTGCCCGCCGGCGCCAGCCATGATGATATCGACGCAATCGCGGCGAAGGTCCCAACGCAGGGATTCAAGCTCTTCGATAGTTGCCATTTCTACTCTCCTCGCAGGTAAGCTTTGACGTCTTCTTCGATGGGGTCGTACAGGTCGGGGACAATGCCGATGTACTTGCACGCCTCGTAGAGCACCGGCACCACGTTGGCGTGAATGGCGACGCAGTGGTGGATGTAGGGACCCTCGACGATCTTGGCCTCGAGGCGCTTGAGGTTGTCGACCTCGACCCACAGGTAGGTGCCCATGCCGGCCGGGCCGTCGATGCCGCGGGCGTTGCCCAGCAGCAGCGAGTACTCGCCGTTGTCGCCGTCAAAGCGGGCAAGGGTGAGGTCGCCGTGCTTGGCCTCGGCCGTCAGCGCGCCGGGGTGATCGAAAGCCAGCGGGTAAGTGAGCTTGGGCTTGACGGCCGCGCAGCTGCAGGGCCAGGGGCCGCAGTGCTGCAGCAGCTCGCCGTTCTCGTTATCGGGATGACGCACGGTCCAGTCGGCGAACATGCCGCGGTGACGGCCCAGGTCGGCGGCCTCGACCATCAGCGCGGTGATAGCGCCATGGATGTCGGTCTCGCAGACGATGGGGATGCCCATCTCGTTGAGGACTGCGTTGGCGGCGCAGGGCATAATGCCCAACTCGTCCTGCAGGGCGTTCCAGCACTGGATGGCGCCGGCGTTGCAGCCGTACTTCTCGACCAGGCGCTTCATGGCAATGGCGAGTCCTGCGACCGCAGGAACCTTGTCCTCGGGGATGCAGATCTCAAAGCTGTCACCAATGTGGGCGAGCATGGCTGCCATGGCCTGCTCGTCAGCCTGGGCGTCGCGCACGGCCTGGACAAGCTCGGTCATGGGGATGGGCGAAAGCTGGATGTTGAACTTCTCGAGCAGCTCGCCCTCGTTGCACATGGTCGACCAGAAATCGAACGGACGGGTGGCCATCTGCAGGATGCGGGTGTGCTTGAAGGTCTTGACCACGTTGCACACGGCCAAAAAGTCCAAGACGCCGCGCTCGAACTCGGGATCGGTCAGACGGCAGTTGGTCATGTAGGTGAAGGGAACCTGGAAGCGGCGCAGGACCTTGCCGGTGGCGAACAGACCGCACTGGCTATCACGCAGACGGGTGCCGTCGGGCTCGGGGCGCTCGTCGCGCGGCCCCCACAGCAGCACGGGCAGGCCGAGCTCGCGGGCAAGGCGGGCGCAGACATACTCGGTACCAAAGTTGGCGTGGCAGAGCATGATGCCGTCGACGCCCTCGGCGCGGAACTTCTCGACGATAGGCGCGATATGGCTGTCGTCGAACAGCAGGCCCTCGTCGTTGATGTCGTCGATATCCACAATCTCGACGCCGATCTCGCGCAGGCGATCAGCCGTCAGACCGCGATACTTGATCGCGTCCGGCGCGCTAAAGATACTGCGGCGCGTGGGCACAAAGCCGAGCTTGATCTTGTCCATGTACGTCCTCCCCTAGTCACATGTTCAGTAAACAGACGCATGTTTCGTTTTGTTCTGTTTACTAAATGTTTTACTCTTTTGTTTAAAAGTTTAGCGCGAAAGTCTCGTAAACGGTAGAGAAATCAGCCTAAACGGTATGTAAACAATCTGAACATACAAGGGCAACAAAAAGAGGGCCCCGAAGGATCCTCTCTTGGTAGCGTTATGTTTACCGCCCTGGCGTGCTTTGACACGCCGCAGACGATGCCGTCTCCGCCTAGATTTCGCGCACGCTCTGGCGCTCGACAAAATAGGTCGACACGGCTGTCTTGCAGGTGTAGCTCTTGGGATTGCGGATGTTGCCCACCAGGCGGCGCACCGCGATCTCGCCCACCTCGTGCTTGGGAACGTGAACCGTGGTGAGCGGCGGGTTGGAGAAAGCGCCCAACGACAGGTCGTCAAAGCCGATGATCGAGACATCATCGGGCACGCGAATGCCGTGCTCGTTGAGCGCGCGCATGGCACCCACGGCGAGCACGTCGTTTTCGGCAAAGAAAGCCGTTGGCAGATCTTCGCGCGAGGCGTTGTCGAGCCACGCGCCCATGTCGCGATAAGCGCCCTCGAGCGTGGTGCCCAGCGTGACGTGCCATGTCGGGTTGGCCTCAAGGCCCGCGTCCTCAAGTGCTTGGCGATAGCCGCGCTCGCGATCCTTAAAGTTGCGGATACGAAGGTCGCCCGCCAGATAGCCGATTTGCTTGTGACCTTTCTCGATAAGGTAGTCCACGGCACGCAGCACCGAATCGGTATTGGCAATGACCACGGCATCGAAGTACTGGCGGTCGCTCCAGCCATCGAGCACAATCAGGTGGGCGGCGGCGTTAGCGAACAGGGCGTAGTCCTCCTCGCCCAACTCGGTGCCCATCAGCACGATGGCGGCAGACGGGTCGGCGATCAGGCCCTCGACCTGCGGACGCACGGCGTCTAGGTCGCTAAAGTCGAGCGAGACAAAGCTCGTGCTCATGCCGTGGCGACGCGCCTGGCGCTCCACGCCCTCGATGACCGCGGGGTGGAAGGTGCTCTCGTCCAGGATGGCGCCCGTCTTGCGCGCAAGCACAAACTGGATGCTCTCGAGCTGCGTCGACTGCTGATAGCCGAGCGACTGCGCGCACTCCAGGATGACTTTGGCGGTCTCCTCGCTCACGCTGCGCTTGCGGTTGAGCGCGTTGGACACGGTCGCAGGCGAAAAACCGGTGATGCGGCTGATCTCGCGAACACTTGCTTTGGCCATTGTTCCCCCTAGTAACGGTCGCGGTCGAGCATCGTGGCCTGACCGCCCCGTGACTCGACAACTAAACGACCGCAAATTCAATCTAAACAGAATAGTAAATGTTTAATAGCTAGTTTAGCCTGTTGTCAAGCGAAGCGACGCGACTATTCCCCCAACGGGCGTATTTACTCGGTAGCTAATCTGGAACGGGGCACAGAAACCGTTTAGCCAAGGATGCGAGCCATGCGTGCCTTAAACTCCACGAGGAAACGTGGGGCGTCCACGGTGAGCGCCACGAGCGCGCTCTTATCTGGATCGGACAGACGGTGCTCGTCGCAGATGGTGCGGCCGCGATACTCGCCCAGCAGGTCGACACGCAGGTTACAGCCGAGCGCACCCACGAGCGTGGGATCAATCGCCACGGCAACCGCCAGCGGATCGTGCAGCGCGCAGCCGCCCAGGTAGGGCGCGTTCATTTCGTACGAACCGATATAGTGCTCGACCATGCTCGCAAACGCGCAGCCAGCCATAGTGCCCGAGCCCGTCCAGCCGGCAACGTCGCGGCGCGTGAGCACCACGCGGTGCGTCACATCCAAGCCCACCATGGTGAGCTTGCGGCCCGAGCGCAACACGGCGTCGGCAGCCTCGGGGTCGCCCACCATGTTGGCCTCGGCGCCCGCGCTCACGTTGCCGGGCACGGTAAGCGCACCGCCCATCACGACCACGCGGCCGATGGACATCATCGCCGCCGCATCGCGCTCCAGGGCAAGCGCCAGATTGGTGAGCGGGCCGGTCGCAACGTAGGCCAGATCGGGACCATAGGTACGCGCGGCATCAATCAGGTAATCGACCGCCGCATTGCCATCGGCCGACGTCGCGCCCACCGGCTCGTACGGCGAGGCGGGCACGCTTGCCGTGGATAAGCGTGGTGGACGCCGGCGGCGTGTAGGGTTCGGTCGCTTTCACGGGACGATCGGCGCCCAGGTACACCGGCACCTCGGGACGACCCAACAGGTCGAGCACCGCCAAGCAGTTGTGCGCCGACTGCTCGACGCGCACGTTGCCAAAGCACGTGGTGATGCCGACGAGCTCCACCTCGGGGCTCGCGATGGCATAGGCGAGCGCCATCGCATCATCCACACCCATATCCAGATCAAGGATCAGCTTCTTGGTTGCCATTGTTCTACTCCGCTTCTCCGTCTACATCCAAACCGTCTAAACCAAACTTGTGCTCGACTTCCGCACGCGTGGGAATTGATTGCTGAGCGCCCAAGCGCGACACCGTCACCGCCGAGGCGC
>URVD01000069.1 GCA_900551195.1 uncultured Collinsella sp. | reverse complement strand
GGTACGAGCATCCATTCGGCTTCCAAGGCGGCCACGGACAGAACGGGACGAACAGAAAAGAGCGACGGACGCCTACTCCCCCGCCACGCTCGCGCGCAGCTTGGCGGCGATGGGCTCGGATACCAGCAGGAACACGAGCATGACCACGGAGCACGCCAAGCACACGATCCAGGTGCTCGCAAAGGAGCCCGAGACGGCAAAGAGCACGTAGACCTGCCACAGCTCACCGACAAAGCTCATGCCGGCAAGCACCGCCGAGGTAGCGATAACGGTAAGCGAGCCCAATACGCGGCCACTCACCTTATCGGCAACATGACCGATAACGAGCGAACCCACGACACTCACCACGGTGGAGATGGCATTGGAGACGTTGTACTGCGCAAGGGAAATACCCAGGTTGCTGACGATCAGCGGCTGGAACAGGCTCATGCAGTTGACGAAAATCGTGTAACACGTGGCCATGATCACGAAGCCGGAGGCCACCACGAGCCAGCCGGGGAAGAACTTACGCTGCTGGGGCATACTGCTCCTTTTAGACAAACGAATAGCCTGCGCCGGGCGCCGGTAGTGCCCAAGATTGCCTTGAAAGACAAGGGCATAGGCCTTACGGCCATGCCCGCAGGCTTGAAAGGCAAGGTTGGGTGCTACCGGTGGTCGGCGATATAGCCCAAAGCGACGGCGGTATAGGCCGCGGCACCGAGCGGCAGCTCGGCATCGTTAAAACGTGCCTTGGGATGGTGCTGGGCAAAGTGTTCGTCCGTGTCGGTTACGGCCGCGCCCACGGTAAAGTACGCACTTGGGATCTTGCTCGAGATAAGCGCGAAGTCCTCACTCGCCATGGCATGGAAAAGCGGCAAGAAAGCCGTCTTGGGCAGCACTGCGCCCACGTAGCCAAGCGACGCCTGAGTCATATCGCTGTCGAGTACAAGCGGCGGAACATCCGAAAGCGTCTCGATGGTCGCCGGCGTACGATAGGTCGTAGCAACGCCGTTAACGACCTCCGCGATGCGGGTCTTTAGGTGAGCCATGAGCTCAACATCAAAGCCGCGCAGCGTTCCCTCGAGCACGCAGGTGTCGGGGATGACGTTGGCCGCCAAGCCGCCGGCGAACTTACCAACGGTAAGTGCGACTTCCTTGGCCGCCGGCACCTCGCGGGAGATAAGCTCCTGGAGCGCCAGGTGCACGTGGACGCCGGCCGTGATGGGGTCGATGCAGATCTCGGGGCTGGAACCGTGGCCGCCCTTGCCCTGGAGCGTGATGCGGAAACCGTACACACCCGAGAGCGCCGGGCTGCCGTAGAGCACCAGGCCAAGCGGCGACTGGCTGTTGACATGCATGGCAAAGGCCGCCTGAGGGCGCGGGTTCTCGAGCAAGCCGTCGGCGATGGCAGCGCGTGCTCCCTCAAAGGTCTCCTCGCCCGGCTGGAACAGCAACTTAACCGTGGCGTTGGCGTCGACAAGCGCAGACTCGCGGGCCTTGAGCAGGCGCGCCGCTCCAAGCAACGCCGTCGCGTGCATATCGTGTCCACATGCGTGCATGCAGCCGTTCGTAGAGGCGAAAGGCTCGCCTGACTCTTCGGCAACGGGCAGGGCATCCATGTCGCCACGGAGCATGATGACCGTACCGGCCTGTTCGTCCGTGCAGACGCCATTGCCCTGGGCCGCGGCGGCACCGGCGCCGACAAGGCCCACGACACAGGAACCATCGACGAGCGTGGCAAATGGGATTTCCATCTCGGTCAGGCGCGCTTGAATATACGCAGAGGTCTGTGGGAGGCTATTACCCAGCTCGGGCACCTGGTGTAAATCGTGTCGCCACGCAGCGAGCTCGTCTGCAAAAGCCTGAGCTTCTGCGACAAGACCGTCACCGATAGCGGCCTGCGCCGCCGCGGTGGCCTGGGGCGCTGGTTGCGGTTGAAAATCGGACAGAGCTGATGCCATAGAAGCCCTCCAGTAACGTTTTTGCAGCACGCACTTTGATAGCGTAAAGTGCAAGGTACAACTGTAAGGGCATGACATAAAAATGCCGCCCTGGGAGGGCGGCGCAACAAGTTGTTTACAATTGCGGGTGTGATTTTCGGCGCAAGAAATCGAAATGCGTCTCGCTCAAGATAATCGAAAGAAAGATGAGCGCGAAGCCGGCGAGCAGGCGCGAGGTGAGCGCCTCCCCCATCAGCAGCACCGAGAACAGCACGCCCGAGGGGGACTCCATCGAAAGGAGCAGCGAGCCCGTCGAGGCCGGGACGTGCGCCAATCCAACGTTTTGGACGAGCAGTGCCACGCACGTACAGCCCACCGAGAGAAAGGCCGCCACGCCGACAAAGCTCGGCGTCCACACGGACAGAGGCGCTTGGGTCTCGAATAGCAGCGACGTTGCCAGGCTCAGCACGCCGTTGCCCACAAACATCCAAAACGTGATGACGTTGATGTCCATTTTGCGACCGTACTTGGCAGTCACCGCCATCTGGATGGCGAAAAAGACCGCACCCGCCAGCGTAATGACATCACCGATGTTGAATTCAACGCTATCGAGCGCCACCAAGCCAATGCCCGCCAAGCACAGCAGCGCCGCGCCCAGGTTATAGCGGGTGAGTTTTTCGCCGCTCAGAAAATAGCTCGCGAACGGCACAACGATGCAATACGTGCCCGTCAAAAAAGCATTCTTGCCCGCCGTGGTGTGCGCCAGACCGACTGTCTGCAGGGCGTAGGCGGCCCACATAAGTGCGCCCATGCCAAGTCCGACGATAAGGTTGCGGGCGTTGAGGTGCGCGATG
This sequence comes from uncultured Collinsella sp., assembly GCA_900551195.1. Lineage (GTDB taxonomy): Bacteria > Actinomycetota > Coriobacteriia > Coriobacteriales > Coriobacteriaceae > Collinsella. Next base: position 5,754 of record URVD01000069.1, on the reverse strand, counting down.
ATGCGCTTGTGGAAGATGAAAAACATGACCAACGCCGCAGGCAGAAAGCGCACGTAGAGCAGTTCGAACACCGGAATGGTGTCGAGCGCGTCCTTCATGGTCGTAAAGGAGTAGCCCCAGACGACTGCCACCGAAAGCAGCAGGACTTTCCAGAACAGCGGCGAGCGAGCGCCGGCGCCGCGGGAGGTGCCGCCCGCGCCCAGGTCCTCGCGAGCAACAGGGCTATCGGGCATCATTTCGATATTGTCAGTGGCATGCTGGGCCATAGGGCATCCTCGCGCTCAATCTGGGCGTGGTGTCCGCACGCGCATGGCTGCGTGCCGCCTCATGGTCAAATAAAAGCAGGGCGCACCGGACCCCCGGCACGCCCCGCTACTGTAGCAACAACCAAGCAGCCCGTGCAATTCACTACGCTAAAGCATCGGGTTGGAAGATCTCGATGTTCCGACGGCGTTTACGTTGCTGAACTAAATCAATTTGGTTGACTCCAGTTTTTCGATGATCCAGTCGTTGGCTTTGATGACCGGACGGCGGAAGACGACGCCCAGTGCCAGCGACGGAATCAGATAGCTCGCCAGAATGCCTAGCTCAATCCAGTACTCCATATGGTAGGCGCCAGCCATGGCGGCATGCATGGCGTTGATGCCGTGGGTGAACGGCAGGAACGGATAGATCGCCTGGAACACGGGGCCGGTCATCTCGATAGGGAACGTGCCGCCCGAACCGCCGACCTGCATGACCAGCAGCACGACGGCGAGCGCCTTGCCGATATCGCCAAACGAAACCGTAAGCGTGTAGACGATATTGGAGAACACGAGACTCGCGACCCAGCCCGCCAGCACAAACTGCAGCGGGTTGTCGCACTGAATGCCAAAGAACAGGATGTCGCCCGCACACACGAGCGTTGCCTGCAGCAGGGCCAGACCGCCAAAGAACAGGTAGCGGCCCAGGTAGATCTCGTGCAGGCGCACGGGGATGAGCTCGTTGATGAGCTCATCGTCAACCGAGACCTTCATCATGGCCGCCAGCACGATCGAGCCGACCCATAGCGACAGAATCGTGTAGAACGGTGCCATGGCCGAACCGTAGTTGCGGATCGGATAGACCGGTTTGCGGTCGAGCGCGACGGGGCCGGAAAGCGACACGGCCAAACCCTCGGGATCGTTGCCAATCATCGTCTTGATCGTGGCAAGGTCGTCCGACATCAGGGCGCCATCGAGCTCGTCCTTAAACGCACTGATCTTGTCCGACGCCTCGCCCAGCTGATCAGAAGCCTTGTTGACCAGCTTTGCAGCCTTGGAGAGGCCCTTTGCCAGCGAACCGGATGCGTCGGTCAGGCCGTCTACGGCGCTATCCAGATCGCCCGAGATGCCATCGAGCGAGTCCAGGATGCCCGAAACCGTCTTCTTGAGCTCCTTGGCCTTAACCGAGAACGTGGAATCGTAGTCGGACTTGGCGCCCGAAATGCCCGCCTTGGCATCGGCGATGGCCTGATCGACCTCGGCACGCGTGCTGTTGACCTCTGCCATGCTGTCAGAAAGGGACTTAGCAGTTGCCGTCAGGTCCTTGGCGTTGTTGCGATACTCCACCGCGATCCTGCCCAGCGATGTTGCCACAGATTTAAGGCTCTCCTGGAGCTTTTCGTCACTGACCTGCTCGGCAAAGCCGCGGAGCTGGTCGGCCGTGGCGTCGATATCGTCGGCACGTGTATTGAGCGCCGCCGCGGCATCGTTGAGCTGAGACACCGTAAGGTCGACATGCTGATTCGCGGCATCAAATGCCTTCGCAAGCCCGGCGGACACGTTGTCGAACGAGCCCGCGCTTCCGTCAATCGCGGCGTTGATGGCGTCGTTGGCGGCCTTCAGCGCTTCTTTGGAATCGCTCATGCCGCTCTTGGCATGCTCCATCAACTGCTTGGTCGACTCATCGACCGTACCCGTCTGCTGGAGCATACCGCTCGCCGACGTCAACGAATCGGACGTAGAGCTCAAAATGCCCGCCAGCGACGAAGCATTAGCCTGAACGTCTTGCAGGTCCCCAATCGAATCGCCGAGCGTCGAGGACAGGTTGGCGATAAAGTTGCTGACCTGGTCGGTGCTCATGTAATCGAGCAGGCTGGACACCGTCTTAAGACCGATGCTCGTAATGGTCTCGGTAAAAGATTCGTTAACCTGGTTCTGAACGGCGCTCGAACCCTTCTCGGTCACGATCTGCGCGATGGCGTTGGCCTTCTGATTCTCGTAAAACTCGATATCGGCATGCTTAACGTCGGTCGAAAAGAGCGTCATCATATCGGCACTAAACGTCTTAGGGATAACGACAGCCGCATAGTATGCGCCCGATTTGACGCCCTCGATAGCCTTTTCGCGATTGTTGAGCACAACCCAATCGAAGCTCTCGTTGCCGCGTAGGGTGGCGGTCACGTTTTCGCCCACGTTGACCTCGACGGGGATCAGATCGCTCTCGTAACCCTCATCGGTGTTGACCACGGCGATCTTAAGATTGCCGGTGTTGCCGTACGGATCCCAGCTGCCGGCGATGTTAAACCACGCGTACAGGCACGGTACGATAATGAGGCCCATCACGACAACCAAGCCGATTACGGAGCGAGACACGTTTTGGACATCGCGCTTAAACAGATGCAGGATGTTCTTCATTTATGCCTCACCTCCTTTGGAGTGCTTGCCGAGCGGGGCGTTCTTTTCATTCATCACAAACGTGTCATCCCCGTTCTCGGGCACATGGGCCGCATCGCGATGACCACATTGGTTGACAGCCTGAGTCTTGGGTTCAGACCCCCGCTCGCTCGCATTCAAGCCGAACATGCGACGAGCGGCCGGAATGGCGGCCGTGTGCTCGCGCATCTCGCGGCGCAGGTCCTCATCCGAAAGCGCCGAGATGCGCATCTGGGTGTTGAGGCTCGAGCGGATGTACTCGATATTGATAAGCCAGCCGCAGATGGCAATAACCGAGATGATCCAAATGACAAGCAGGATGATCTTGCCGTTATTGTCGATATCGAGAACCGTCGACAGGACAAAGAGCAGGACCTGAACGCCCACCACGGCGGCAAAACCGCCCTTGATGTAGTACGGGTAGCGATGTTCAAAGGCGACCGCATGATCGAGCAGTTCGCGACGGTACGAATCGGAATCGAGCATGACACGCATGGCCGTGCGCAGCGAGTAGCGCTGGCGCGGCAGGTCGTTGGACTCGCAAATCATCATACCGGTCGTGGAGAGCTGTTTATCAAAGAGCAGGTTAAGGTTGAGCAGCAGCGGACGCAGCTGCAGACCGATAAAGAGCGCCACGATCAAGAACACGCCCAGAATGCACAGGTTAAACAGGTAGTTGAACGAATACATGCCGCCGACCGTCTCGCGCAGCAGATTGATGCCGTAGGTAAAGGGCAGCAGCGGGTGCAGCCACTGGAAGAAGCCGGGCATCATCTCGATGGGGTACATGCCCGACGAACCCGGGATCTGCACGATGACGAGAATGACGCCGATAGCCTTGCCGATATGCTTAAACGTGGTGGACAGCGCATAGATGATGTTGACGTAGGTGAACGAAATAGCGATGCCGCCCAGTACAAAGAGCAGCGGATTGACGCACTGAACGCCAATGACCAGGTCGCCCACCGTAACGATAATGGCCTGGAACGCGCCCAGGATCACCAGCAGCAGCCAGCGGCCAAAGTAGCCCTGACGCGCCGTAAAGCTACCGATGCCCTCGCGGTCGACCTCGAGTTTATAGATAGCGATGAGCACATAGCCGCCTACCCACAGCGCCAGATTGGTGTAGAAGGGCGCGATGCCCGAGCCAAAGCTCTTGACCGGATAGATTGACTTGGACGTCAACTCAACCGGAGACGCCATGAAATCTGCCACGTCATTGACGTCGACGTCCATGAGGTCGGCTAACTCGCCCATAGACCCAGAGGTCTGCAGCGCCGCGATGTCATTGGCGGCGGTTGCAAGCTTGTCCTGGACCTTGGCAAGCGAGGAATCGGTCTGGGACAGCGTGGTCTTGGCCTGGCCGAGCGTAGCGCTAAGCTGCGCCAACGTGCCGCGCGCATTTGCAAGTGTAGGTGTCATACCCGAGACGATACCGGTCAGGTCGCCCGAAACGGCAGCAAAAGAGTCGAGCGCGCTCGAGGCCTTCGGCAGCGCGTTTTGGCCCAAGTCCGTCTGGGCTTGGCCAAGGTTGGTCGCACCGGTATGAATTGCGTTATTGATAGCGTCACTGGCACCCGAAACAGCCGCTGCGTCATTCGCCATGGCGCTCGACTGCGCGGACAGACCGTCCTTGATGCTCTGAAGCTTTTCATTCTGCTCTCGAAGCAAATCGATGGTCGATACAATGCGCGCGTCAATTTCCTCGGAACCTGTCGACGTGTCATTGGCGAGAATCTCCAAGTGCCCGATAACGGCCTTATTGTGGTCGATCGTCGCTTGAAGAGACTCGAGCGAGTTGTCGATACGGGTGGTCGTAGATGTGACCGCGCCCGTCAGCTTGCCGATGGCAGCGTTCGCAGAGGCCGACGTCTTGGTGAGCGCAAGGCTGCCTTCCGAGAGCGCCTTGGAGAGCGAGGTGATGGAGTTGCCCGCCGTGGTGCGAGCTTCGCTCAGCAGGTCGTTGCCCTGGGAGATCGCCTGCGTCAGCGACGGTGCCTGGCCTTGCAAGCCGGCAAGTGCCGCATCAGCCGAGGCGATAGCGCCACTCGTCTTATCGATGGCGGCATTCATATCGCCAATCGAATCGCGCACCTCGCCCAAGGTGTCGGACGCCTCGGACACCGAACTTGCCAGCGAGTCCTGAGTCTGGGTTGCCTTGTCCTTTAAATCGACACCGGCATCCTTGGCGATACCGGCAACAGTCTTGCCTACCGTAGAGACAAATTCCGAGTTGATCTGCTCCTCGATGGTGTTTGCACCGGTATCGGTAACCTTGGGCGCAATGGCGCTCTTCTTCTCATTGACGTAGTACGTGAGCTTGGGCTGATGGTAGTTGCCGTCGAGCATCGAAACCAGGTTATCCGAGAAGTTCTTGGGAATCACGATAGCGGCATAGTACTCGCCGCTCTCGACGCCCTCCTTGGCATCGGCCGTCGAGTCGACGAACGTCCAGCCCAACTGATGATTCTCCTTGAGCTGGTCGACCACTTTGTCGCCAGCGTTGAGCTCACCCACCAAGTCGTTTTGGGTGCCTCGATCGTTGTTGGCGATAGCAATCTTGATGCCTTGGGTGTTTCCATACGGATCCCAGTTTGCCACGATGTTATACCAGGCATACAGCGAGGGAATAACGCACACGCCTAGGGTAACCACCAGGGCGACGGGGTTCACAAGCAGTCGCTTAATGTCGCGCTTAAATATCGCAAAGGACACCTTTGCATTGGATAGTTTGCTGCCGAGACTCACGCTTGGACCATCCATCCTGTCGTTGAATCGAATCGTACTATCGATAACCATTGTACGTAAGCGCTTTAGCGTCTCAGAGCACAATGGTATTGAGTTTTGCGGGTAGCAATATACTACGAAGACGAATTAGCGTACAGTTGTACAGTATCTTTAATTTCAGCAGGTCACAAAACCACAACCCGCACAAATTAGCAATCCGAATAAATAGTCATTGGGGACGTTCTTAAACGGACTAGTCAAACAAGAACGTCCCCGATGACTACTTAGGGCCACGAAAGCGTCGCAGGTTGAGCATAAGTCAGCGAAAACGCCCCTAAGCGAGCAAGGTGAC
>URVD01000068.1 GCA_900551195.1 uncultured Collinsella sp. | reverse complement strand
AGGGACGCACGTGGTTCGAGATTGAAATGGCTGGCGTGACGGCGCATGCGAGCCAGCCCTGGAAGGGCGCGGATGCCGTCGCCGCCATGGCCGAGGTCGTGTGTTCGCTCCGTCGCGCGTTTGTGGCGCTGCCCGCGCACGATGAGCTGGGGTCTTCGACCATCACGTTTGGCCAAATCGAGGGCGGATATCGCCCCTATGTCGTGCCCGACCGCGCCAAAGTCTGGGTCGACATGCGTCTGACCCCGCCGACCGATACGGCCGCCGCGACGCGCATGGTAGAGCAGGCCATCGCCGGCGCCGAAGCCGCGGTCCCCGGCTGCCATGGAAGCTATACCGTGACAGGCGACCGCCCCGCCATCGAGCGCGACCCGAACTCTCCCCTTCTAGCAGCGCTCAAGCGTGCCGCCGATGACGTGACGGACGCGGACACGACCGTCGGCTTCTTTACCGGCTACACCGACACCGCCGTCATTGCCAGCAAGACAGGCAACCGCAATTGCATGAGCTACGGTCCCGGGTCGCTCGCGCTCGCGCACAAGCCCAACGAATATGTGCCCCACGCCGATATCGTTCGTTGTCAGCAAGTGCTGATCGCGCTTGCCGACAACACGCTCTGGGACGCGAGCAGCCAAGTTGGGGCATAATAAGCCGCGAACAAACCGACTCGCGCGTTAGGACCGCCCATGAAAGCACTTCCGTTTCCCTGCATCCGCCCGGCTCAGGACCGCGTGCTCGAGGCGCTGCCTGCAATGGGCAGCATCCTGAGCGGCAACGACGCCCTGCGCGGAGCCATTGCCGATGGTCTGATGCTCAAAGACCCGGGTGCGGCGTATTACGTGTACGAATGCTCGGGCGAGCCGGGACGTGTGACGGGTGTCGTGGCAATCTGCCCGGTTAACGTGCTGACGGGTAGCGACGAGGCTGCCGCCGAGAGCGTCGACGCACTCGCCGCCGCGCGCGCGATCGCCGAGCTCAAGGTGCAGCCACGCCCCGTGTCGCTCGCCTACGAGGCCTCGCCCGTCATGGATATCATCTTGGGCGCCGCCAAAGAGGGCGCGTCGCTCTACGCCGTCACCGACCCCGCGGGCATTACGCACCGCGCGTGGGAGGTCAAGCGCGAGGACGCCGTCGGGGCCATCCGCGCTATGCTCGATCAGGCGCCCGACCCGGTGTTCGCCGGTGACTCCGCCTATGTCGCCGCACTGGCTGGGGCATCGCAGATTCTGGCCGACGAGGCCCGCGCTGCCGGCGCCTACTCTGGCAAAGAGCCGTTCAACTTTGCTGTAGCCGTGCTGTTCCCCGCCGCGCAGGTCAGCGGCAGCGCGCCGCAGGTTCCGACGGGTCTGCTCACTCACCAGGTCTCACGGTTCTAGCGAACTCAAACGCTAAGCTGGAAAACCCAGCATCCAAACAAACAAGGGGCGGAGATGCAGCAAACGCATGCACCTCCGCCCTTTTCGCATCAAACAATTACGCCGGTAAACCGGGCCGCAACGTCAGCGTTATCCACGCTGCGGACCTGCCGCCGCCACGAGCGGCTCTAGCCCCAGCTCGCGCGCGTAGTCTTCCTGCGTAAAGACTTCGACCAGTTCAAACGTATCGGCCGCATCGTCAAACGCAAAATGCAGCACTGAGCAGTTGCCCGGCACGCGTTCGCGCTCGTCGGCCGCCGCGCCCCGCACGTGGTCCAAAAACTCCTTGATGGCCGACCCGTGGCTCACCGCGAGCACGCACGTATGGTCCGGACGCTGCATAAGATCGGTCAGCGTCGCCACCATGCGCGTGCGCACCTGGATCTGGCCCTCGCCGCCAAACTGCCGATAGAAGTCGCGCCACGGGCGCTCGGGCATAAGCATCACGCGCTCGGCCTCAAAGTCGCCAAAGAACCACTCACGCAGGCCGTCCAGGCGCTCGTACGTCATGCCCGACCACAGGTTGGCGATGGTCTGTTCGGTGCGGTGCAGCGTAGAGGTGTAGGCGTGGTCGGGCTCAATGCCGCGCGCACGCAAGAACATGCCGGCACGCGCCGCCTGATCGCAGCCCAGCTGTGTGAGCGGCGAGTCACTCCACCCCTGAATGATACGCTTAAGGTTGAATATCGTCTGTCCATGACGGACCAGATACAGATCTTTATTCATAGGGGTCCTTTCGTTCGTTACCAACCCAAGAGCGAAAACGCCCCGTCGCAATAGCCAAAATGAAGCACGGCACCGTTGTCGGGTAGCTCTCCCCCGCCAGTCACATACTCAAGAAACTCCTGGCAGGCTGAGCCGTGGGAAACCGCCAGCACGCAGTCGTGCTGCGGCCTGGCCATGATGCGGGACAGCGCCGCGACCATGCGCGACTGAAGCTGCACTTCCGACTCGCCGCCAAAGGCCACCGGATAATCACCCCAGGGCTGCGGCGGCATCTCGCGATTTGATGTGCCCTCCAACGAGCCAAAATGCCACTCACGCAGGTCATCGACCAGCTCAATGGAACGGCCCTCGCCAACGATAAGCTCGGCCGTATGCCGCGCCCGGCCCAACGGCGAGGAATACACATGATCAAAGGCCACGCCACGCGCCGCAAACGCCGTACGCGCCGTCAGCGCCTGCTCGCGCCCGCGCGTCGTAAGCGGCGAATCGTGCCAGCCCTGCAAAATGCTCTGCACATTGAGCTCAGTCTGCCCATGCCGCACCAAATACAGATCTGCCACACACCCTCCCCTCGTACCACCACAAAGGGGACAGGAGCCTTTGTGGTGATTTTGCCGCCGGATTGCACCGCGGCGACGCTCAACTACACCAGCACGTCGGCGAGCGAACGCTTGGGTACGTGGTGCACCCGCGCCTCGTCGCGCCAATAATTGATGGAGCCGTCGGGGTTGGAATCGATCGCATCGATCATCTGCGTCTCGGCCGGCACGCCAAAAGCCATGATCAGCTTGAGCTCATACTTGTCGTTATCGAGCCCCATAGCATCGATCGCGTGGGGCGTAAAGGCCTTGAACATGCAGGCTGCCACCTCGGGCGTGGCGCTGCGAGCGGCGAGCATCATCGTCTGCGCGGCAATGCCCGTGTCGACCTCGGTAATGGGAGCGGCAGGCTTGCCCGGAACGGCGCGCTCAGCCAGAATCGCGATGTAGCCGGTCGGACGCTCGCCCTCGGCAGGACCCGACCAATCCTTAAGCGCGCCGGCCCATGCAAGCTCATCAAATACACGCGCGCAATCCTCGGCACCGCTCACCACATGAAAACGCAGACGCTGAGCATTGGCGCCGCAGGGAGCCAGGTGCGCCAGTTCCGCCAACTCGAGCAAAAACTCGCGCGGCACGCGCATAGACTCGTCAAAGCGGCGGCACGTGCGGGCGCGGCGGACCAGCGCGTCAAACGTGTCCAGGCCGAGCTTTTCGCAACCTTGCTTTGCCATCGACTCAGCGCCTACCGGCGCCGCGGGAACTGTTTCGTTCATAGGAACCCCCAATTAAAGTCAATTGTTCTTAGGAAAATCTAACCTAAAACGTAGGCAATTTCACACAGCCGAACAATGTTCCACAGCTGTTGAATATCCCACATCCAAACGGGAACAAAGGTAACAATTCGGGAAGATGAGGCTCCCATTCGCCCTTCCCGCCCCACGCGACGGCGCCCTTGGGCGATACTGGTTGCAAGACATACGGCTTACGCCGCGCGGAAAGGAGACATCATGGGCATCTTTAAGAACGATGATAAGCAATCGAGCCAGTTTGGATTTGACGAGAAAAGCATGGCGGGCAAAGCCGTCAAGGCCGTACGCTGGATCTACGCCATCACGGGCGTCTTAGCACTCATTGCTGGTATCGCGCTGCTTTTTGCACCCGCCAAGTCCCTCGTCTTTTTGACGACCGTCCTGGGTTTTTACTTTGTAATCACTGCTGCCATCAGACTGTTCACTGCCATTTTTGAGCCGCTGCTACCCACCGGCTGGCGCGTGACGAGCATCATCTCCAACCTACTCATTATCTTGGGCGGCGTCATAATCCTGCGCAACCAGGCCTTCTCGACCGCGACGCTCACCACGATGGTGGTTATCGTGGCCGGCTTTGGCTGGATTGTCGAAGGTGTCATGTCCATTCTGGAGTCCGAGCTTTCGTCCAACCGCGCCCTCGCCATCCTGAGCGGCGCACTTTCCATCATCGCCGGCATGTTCGTGTTTATCTATCCGCTGTGGTCGGCCAAGATGCTCGTCATCTTTAGCGGCGCCGCGCTGCTGGTGTTTGGCGTAACGCTGATTGTTCGCGCTATTCAATTTGGCAAACTGGTGCACTAGATGCCGCGAACGCTCTTTATTGATGCCGACGCCTGCCCGGTCACGCGCGAGTCGATTGACTGCGCGCGGCGGGCGGGCGTCGCCGTTGTTATCGCCGGCAACAGCACGCAAAACCTGGAACGGCACATTCGCCGCGACGACCCGCGCGATGCCGAGCACGCGCGACGCGGCTTTTGGGTCACGACGCTCGACGTGAGCGTGGGCGCCGACAGCGCCGACTTTGCCATTGTCGAACGCCTGCAGGCGGGCGACGTGGTCGTGACGCAGGACATTGGCTTGGCGAGCATGGTGCTCGGGCGCGATGCCGCCGCTATCGGTGTGCGCGGGCGCGTCTACGACAAAGCAACCATCGACATGCAGCTGTTTATTCGCCACGAGGAAAAGAAGGTACGCCGCGCCGGCGGACGCACTCGCGGGCCGGCGGCATTTACCAGCGAAGACCGCGCCCGCTTTAAACGCAACCTCACCGAGTTGCTGCACTAACCAAGGTAGATTTTTGAGACATGCCTAAAATCTACCTTTTTGTTTTGAGCGGTGTGAGCGCTCGGAATCCATGGCTCAACAAAAAACGGGCTTCAAAATGCCATGCGTCGCCGCATTGCGCAGGCGCTGAGCATGGCTATTTGAAGCCCATTTTTTAGGCCTACTTAGAGGCCAACGGCGGAGAGGATGAGGCCCCAGCCAGCGCCGATGACGTACATCATGATCAGGAACACGGCATTTTCGCGGGCGCTGCGGTTGGTGCGGAACAGCACCAGATAACCCACGCCGGCGGAAATGAGCGTGCCGGCGAGCATCGGCGCCAGTTGCAGCGCGCCTTCCAGATACAGCTGTGTAATGACCACGCTCGCCGAGCAATTGGGAATCAGCCCGACAAGCGCCGAACCCAGGACAGCGAGTGTCTCGTTGCCGCGCAGGAACTGCTCGATCGCGGACTCGCCGAACGTCTCGAGCACGGCGACCAGAATCAGCGTCACCAGAAAAATGAATACCGAGACCTGCACGGTGTGCGAGATCGCACTGCGGATGATCGACAGGACAGGCGTCCCTTCGTGGGAGTGAGAGTGACCGCGACCATCATGGTGTTCATGTTCGCCCTCATGACCGTGATCGTGGCCATGTCCGTGTTCGTGCTCGTCTTCGTCTTCATCACATCCGCAATGGTCGCGCTCGCACAGCTCGTGGATGTGGTCGGCGCTCACGCCCGCCTCGGCCACCTCGTCGATGATGTCACCGCCGCTGCGGTCGTCGTGCGCGCAGTTCACGTGGGCCGGATTGGCCGCGGTTCCCAGCACGGTACGGCGAATCGCCGCGTGCGCGCGGGCGTTACGGCGCAGGCCGCGAATGGCAGCGTCCACGATAAAACCCGTGACCAGTGCGATCAGCGCTTTCGAAGCCAAAAGCATCGCCATAGTCTGCACGGGAACCTGCTCGGCAAGCAACAGCGGCAGCATCTCGTCGGAGGTCGAAAGGAACACCGCCACCAACGTGCCCAAGGTCACGACACGGCCGGCGTACAGCGTTGCTGCCATGGCCGAAAATCCGCACTGCGGCACCATGCCCAGCAGCGAGCCAACCACGGGACCCGCAGCGCCGGCGCGCTTGATAGCGCCGTTGACGCGGTCGCCCGCAACGTGCTCAAGTGTCTCGAGAGCAAGATACGTCACCAACAAAAACGGCACCAGCGACAGCGTGTCCTTGCCGGCGTCGAGCAGAATATCAATCAGTAAATCCATGACGGATGGAACCTTTCGTGTCTTTCGGCAGCATTGTAAAAGTCCTAGCGGTCAACTAGGGTATTGTAGTTGTCCCGGGCGCGGTGCCAATAGTTGCCTATGGTAAACTATCATCTCGCCATAACTCAGTAACCTCGAGCCGCACAACGCGGCCCGTCCAAGGAGTAGCATATGAACGTATCGCAAGCACTCGAATACGAGCGCCAGCCGTTTATCCCCATGTTTATCTACGGCGACCACGGCGCCATGGAGTCCGAGCGCCAGAAGGGCGAGGAGGCCCTCAAGGTGCTCGAGACCGAGTACTTTACCGCCGAGGGCGACCCCGGCTTCGACTTTGCCACCGTGCGCGACCTGGCCGACCGCAACCGCGACCTGTGCGACCAGATTGGCGAGGCGCGTCTGCGCAACGTGACGCCCGCGACGCTCTCGCGCGGCCTGTCCGACGCCGACACCTGCGCCGCCATCGGCAAGATGCAAAAGCGCACCGCCGCGTCCGTTATGCGCGAAATCCGCGGCGACCGCGACGCGCTCGGCGTGGCCTACGCCCGCAAGCCCATCCAGGGCACCGTGCTCGGTATCGACATCGAGACCACCGGCCGTGCACCCGAGCGCGGCTATATCATCAACGTGGGCTGGGAGATCATGGATCTCACCAGCGACGCCGTGCCGCATGACGCCGAGGCACACTACTGCGGCCTGCCCGACATCTACCGCGGCGAGGATGTGCCGCTATCGAACATCCACCACATCACCTGGGACGACATCGACGGCAAAAAGCCGTTCCGCGAGAACAAAGAGCTGCAAAAGCAGCTGCTCAAGCTTATGAAGAAGTACCCGTACATGGCACACAACGCCGCCTTTGAGGACAGCTGGTTCAAGATCCACCTGGACGGCTACGCCGAGGCACGCCGCGCCGGCAAGATCATCGTCATCGACTCGCGCCAGATCTGCCGCAGCCTGGACGCCGACGTGCGCTCGCTCCCCCGCGAGTCCGCCCCAGCCGCGCTCGAGAACTGGGCGCGCCGCCGTGGAACCCTCGCCGCCGACGCCAACGAGCAGCACCTGGGCTTGGACGACACCGACCTCATGCTCCGCACCGTCCAAGCCGAGTTCAACCTCAAGAACCTGTTTGCGAAATAGCAACGCCTGCGACAAACACTGCTTGCTCACGAAGGCGGCCTCGCAGCGGGAAACCCCGCAGCGGGGCCGCCCCACGTTCCATAAGCAGGCCCGCTCTTCACAAATTCTGAACCCTATTTTTTACTTATTTCAGCACTTTCCCGACACGTGATTTGTACTCGGATGGCGATGCACCGATACCAAATGTGCAGCAATTGAGTGTTTCCATGCTATAGCCAAGCTGCGAAAACATTTATTTAGGGCGTACCGACCCATAATTGCGTCAAGCTTTTGGACAGCATTTGGTTAGACCTCTAAAACGACTTTTCCACTCAGCGCCATCAACACGGCATTAGCTGACACGATATATGCCATGAGTATCGTATTGTCACATACCACTGCAAAAGCGGTCTACCAAGCCGCGCATTCGGTGTCTGCGAAAGACATCGAGTCCTGCAGCCCTGCCGCAATTTACGGATCATGCCCCAGCGGAGCACTCCTCGACGCAGCCGCAGAATGGCTCGCCAAACATGATGTTGCCCGCGACGCAAACGATCCCCTCGAGGTAACGGTGTTTGATCGCAGGAACGCGCGCTACGCGATGAACTGTCAATGCCACGTTTCGTCAAAGCGATTCTCAAACTCACGCTTTATAGAGCTCGGAGAAGACATCTTCGTTGTTGGTGTTGAGCTTTGTGCACTTCAGGCCGCCACCTATCTCCCTTTTCGCGAACTAGTGGAGTACTACTTTGAACTGTGCGGCGCTTATTCCCTAGGAACCGGCTCCTATACCGAGCGTTTCGCGCTTACCTCGACCGAGAGGCTAAAGCAGTTCTTTAATTCCATTACCAGATGTGACGGTTTGGCCCTTGCCCGAAAGTCGATTCAATGTGTACGCGATGGATGTCGGTCTCCCATGGAAACGGCCTTTGCCATGATGCTTACGTTGCCCAAAAGCGAAGGAGGGCTTGGCATTAAAGGAATTGAGACCGACTACGAGGTGAAGGTCACCACGAGACGCAAAAAGTTCTTTATGGATGCATATCTGAAGAAATCTCGAACAGATATTGAATACAACGGGTTTTATCACGACGCTGAAGAAGACCGCGCTATCGACGAGGAGCGCAAGAATGCGCTTGCGTCCATGGGGTACGGAATCATCACTGTCAGCCGTTATTCCTTTATGCATGCCAGCTCTTTCGTTAGGGTCATGGAGGCAATCCAGCGGAAAGAAGGCATACGCCAAAAGACTTTCAAATCATGCAAGAGGACCTGAGACTGTTTGTGCTCAGACGGTTTATTGAGGAGAAGAAACGAATCCAGGAGGAGCTTCGCCAGGATTCCGAAGAGCGTCAACGAATCGACCTCGAAAAAGCAATGCTCGAAGGCATCACATTGGACGATCCGACGATTAACAAGGCTCCGGCAATCGATGACATGCAGACTGTCGGACTCGACAGCCCATCACTCAACCAAACAAGCAGCTTCACGCCCGCGGGCA
>URVD01000067.1 GCA_900551195.1 uncultured Collinsella sp. | reverse complement strand
CGCGCCCTTGAAATTGAACGTCAGATTGCCGTGTGTACGGGTTTGCAGCGTCGAGCCGTTACGCGGTTTGGTAAAACCGCGTAACAAATTACGCGAGTTTGGCGCCGACGATCTTTGCCGCCGCAGGCTTGTCGAAGTTGCCGCCGGTGGCCTTGCCGAGTGCGCCCATGACCTGGCCCATCTGCTTCTTGGACGTGGCACCCAGCTCGGCGATGACCTGCTCGATCAGGGCCTCGAGCTCCTCGCCCGAAACCTGCGCGGGCAGCAGGCTCTCCAGAATCTTGACCTGCTCGGTCAGGTTGTCGGTACGCTCTTGGTCGGTGCCGGCCTTGATGGACATCTCCAGCGTCTCGCTCGTCTGCTTAATCAGACGCTTGATCATGCTGTTGACGTCTTCCTCGGTCACATCGCGGCGCTCGTTGACCTCGATATTCTTCACCTCGGCCTTGACCTGGCGAATGATGGACAGGCGAACCTTGTCCTTAGCCTTCATGGCTGCGATCATTTCCTTCTGCAGCTCTTCGTTGGTCATCTGCAAATCCTCCTCAATAGTGCGGGCGACACTCACACGAGCGCCGCCCCATGATTACTCAGTCGTCGACGAATTGTCGGTCGAACTCTTGGTGACGCCCTTCAGGCTGACGTTGTACGGCACGTCCTTGGGCATGGGGTTAACGGTGATGTCGGCGTCCTTCTTGTACTGCTCCAGCCACTCGCTGTACGCAGTGCTCTCTGCCTGCGTCTTCACCACGTTGGAGACATACTTCTTGATGTCCTTGGGTACCTGCTTGATATCATCGACCTGATTATCGACATGGAAGTAGTCGGTGCACTTGATGATGTGGTAACCATAGGTCGACTCGACGACATCGCTCACATCGCCCTTGTTGAGACCCTCGAGTGCCGCCTGGTAGCTGTCGACGAAGGTGGTGAGCTTGTCCCAGCCTACGTCACCCTTCTTCTCCTTGGAGCCGGTGTCGTCGGAATACTGCTCCACGGCGTCCTCAAAGCTCAGCTCGCCGGAGTTGATCTTGTTCAGGCACTCCTGCGCCTTAGCCTTGGCGGCAGCCTTGTCCTCATCGGACGCATCGGAATCAACCTTGATCAGGATGTTCGACGAGCGGCGGGCATCGTTGTACTTCGGCAGGTTCTCGTTGATGTAATCGACGATCTCGCTGTCCTTGGGCTTGCTGGTGGGCGCCACGGCATCTTTGAGCTTTTGCTGCGCCAGGCTCTCCTTGAGCGAGCTCTTATAGGTGTCCTCGGTGTAGCCGTAGGTCTTGAGGGTCTTCTTAAAGGCCTTGGCACCGCCCGCGCTCTTGCACGCGTCCTTCCAAGCCTTCTCGACCTCCTCGTCCGACACCGTCACGCCGTTCTCCTTCTGTGCCTGTTGAAGCAGAATCTGCTGCGTGTAGGAGTCGATGAGTTGCTTGCGGTACTTCTTGGGCGTCAGGTCGTTGTCGACCAGGTACTGTGCCCAGTCCTTGTCCTTGGTGTAGCCATAGGACGTGCGCATGCTCATAATCTGCTTTGTCACGGTGTCCTCGGTGAGGTTGGTGCCGTTGATAGTGGCAGCCACACCGCCGGTAAGCTTGTAGCCCGAGGTATCCTCTGCCTGCGACATCAGGCCGGAGCACGCCATGGCCGAGACGGAAAGCAGCATCGCCAGCACGCCGATGACCACCAGAACGATCTTGACGGTCTTAGACACGTACGTCTTGCGCTGCTTCTTACGAGAGCTCGACGCGGCGCGGGCCTGCTGCTCGGGCGTCGGTGCGGCCTCGGAGTTCTTTTTCTTGTTTGCCATAGTTGGCCTTTCGCATCACGAATCGAACAAACGCCATTGTGTCACAACGCAGCCCCCGCGGCACGCTTGGTGCATTGGGGACAGGTTAATCTGCACCATTTTGGTGCAAAGGGGACAGCTCTGGCAGCCAGCAGTTAGGGACGTTCCTTTTCTGCCGGCAGTTAGGGACAGTCCCCAAGTGCCGGCTTTAAAAGTGGCGGCGGATAGCGTCGACCATGCCTTGGGGCGTGGTCTGGCCGAGCACATCGGCTGCGACGTCCGCGTCCATAAAGATATTCATGAGCGCTTGCAGGGCCTCGACCTGGCCGCCCGGCTCGGCAATACCCAAATTGATGACGATCTGCGCCGGCACGGGGGCACCCATGCCGGCCATAGCATTGAACGTCACGGGCGCGGCGGGCTTTACCACCGCGATATAGGGCTTGGCCACAAACCCCGGGTCGGTGTGTGGGATGGCGATGTTGGCCGCCGGCATGGCAAGGCCCGTGGGATAGGCATCCTCGCGCGTGCGGACGGCGTCGAGCCAACCGGTGCAGATGTAGCCGCGTGGGGCAAGTTCGCCTTCGAGTCGCGCAAACACCTCGGCGGGCGTCGCGCACTCCCAATCAAAAAACACCAGCTCAGGCGTAAACAGTGCTTCGTTATCCGCCATACCGTCCTCCAAAGTTGCATGAGGGCCACAATGCTCAATATGATAGCGAAACGGGGTATGCAAGGTTAGCCGAGGATCCCGATGAGCTCGAGTGCGCGCGCGGGCGTCAAGCATACCTCGGGCATCGTCTCCAACATGCGTCGGTCGCTCGTGACTACGTAGTCAACATCCGCCGTATCGCCCGAGGCGATAATGAGATTGTCCTCGAGGTCCGGCATACGCTTGCCAAGCATGCGTGCCATCTCGCACTCTGCCAACGAAAGTGGAGAGGCCGTTGCTACCTGCATCATATGCTCGATGCAGGCCCATGACGCCGAGGCAAACGACACGCTAATCCCGTTCGCATTCCGCCGGGCTAGACGCCGAGGCAAAATGTAGAACACATCCTTTGCCGTCGTGGGCGCATAAAGAAGGTCGATCTTTCCCGCCTCGGCCAGTTCAACCAATCTCTTCGCTTCGTCGAATGCCCCCTCTTGCAGGTAATAATCGAGCCAAACGTTCGTATCTACAAGCAGGCGTTTTGCCTCGATCATCGGCAATTCGCCTCGATGTCGGCAATCATCGCGTCATACATATCATCTCGTACGGCATCCCAGTCTTCCGCAGATGATCCACCTGGCGCAAAATCCGAAGCGCTTAGCCCCAACGAGGAAAAAGCTAGGCCACACCCCTGCTCGGCCAGGCTCTCCGCACGGGGCGCCTCGCGCTTATCCGCCACCATAAATCCCGGCAACGTTTGATGCTCGACAAGATAGGCCCAAAGCGCACGAATAGCATCGCTCGCCCCCAATCCATTGCGAGTTAGGACCGCGTCGCCACCAGCCTTGAGCATAGGATCGATTCGCGTGTTGAGCTGCACCGTTGCTGTACCCATAGCGGCTCCTCTCTATCTGCTAGCAGTATAGCAAACATGAAAGGCCACGCAAAAGGGCCCCGCCCGCACACGGACGAGGCCCTATCAGATTTCTTGGTTCTGATGAAGCTTTTACATCTCAAGGAAACCAAGGAGACCCTTTTTCAAGCGACTAGCGCGCCGGGTCAACTGCCACCTTGCCGTTCTCCAGCACGTGGATGCGACCGTCGGCAAGCATTTGCACGACCTCGGGATACAGTACATGCTCGATCGCGTGGATGTGCTCCTCGAGCGTGTCGACATCCCAGCCCTCCTCGACAGCCAGCGCACGCTGGGCGATGATGGGACCGTTGTCGTAGACCTCGTTGGCAAAATGCACGGTCACGCCAGTTACCTTGACGCCGCGCACAAAGGCATCGTCAATCGCATGCGCACCGGTAAAGCTCGGCAGCAGCGCCGGATGCAAATTGACCACGCGATTGGGAAACGCCGCCAGCAGAGGCGTGTGCACCATACGCATGTAGCCGGCCATGACCACATACTCGCAGCCGCGCTCGAGCAGCTCGTGCGCGATGATCTCGTCGGCGGCAATAGGGTCGGCATAGACGTCCTTGGAAAGCGTGAGCGTCTGGATGCCCGCGCGCTCAGCGCGCTGCAAACCCTTAGCCGAAGGACGGCTCGACACCACAAGCTCAATCGAAGCGTTGAGCTTGCCGGCGGCGATCAGATCGATCAGCGCCTGCAGGTTGGTACCCGAACCGCTGATGAGCACACCGATCTTGAGCGGCTCAGCCGTATCGGTGCCAGTCGGACGGGTATAGGGCACAAAGTCCAGGCCCTTGGCGGCAGCCATCTGCTCGTTAGCGCTCATCGGAGTACACGACCTTACCGGAACCCTCGACGCACTCGCCCACGCGGAACGGCTTCTCGCCCAGCGCGACCAGTGCCTCGGTCACGGCGGCCTCGTCCTCGGGGGCGACGATCAGGCACAGGCCGACGCCCATGTTGAAGGTCTTGCATGCCTCGTTGGGCGCGAGTTCGGCCTGACGCGACACGTAAGTAATAACGGGCGGAACGTCCCAACCCACCTCGGCGCCGTTGCGGGTGACCACGGCGTCAACGTCGTCGGCGAGCGCGCGGTTGAGGTTCTCGGTAATACCGCCGCCGGTGATGTGGGCGATAGCATGCACGTTGGCGCCGCCGCGCAGCAGCTCAAGAATCGGCTTCACATAAATGCGCGTGGGAGCCAGCAGGGCGTCAGCCAGCGAAGCGCCGCCGAGCTCCTCGAGCGGACGGCTCAGCTCCTCGGCCTTAGCGGCGGCCTCGGGCGTGCCCGGCTTGATGCCGTCGACGCCGATGACCTTGCGCACGAGCGAGTAGCCGTTGGAGTGCACGCCGGTGGAAGGCAGGCCCAGGATCACATCGCCCGGGCGAACGTTCGCGGGGTCGAGCATCTTGGGACGGTCGACGACGCCCACGGTAAAGCCGGCGAGATCGTAGTCGGCGGGAGCCATGACGCCCGGGTGCTCGGCCATCTCGCCGCCCACGAGCGCACAGCCCGCGAGCTTGCAGCCGTCGGCCACGCCCTTGATGATCTTTGCCATGTGCTCGGCCTCGATGTGACCGATGGCAACGTAGTCCAGGAAGAACAGCGGCTCGGCGCCCGAAGCCAGAATATCGTTGACGCACATAGCGACCAGGTCCTGGCCCACCGTCTCGTGACGGTCCATGATCTGGGCGAGCACGAGCTTGGTGCCCACGCCGTCGGTACCGCTAATCAGGATCGGGTCTTCCATATCCTTGAGCGCGGCGGCCGAGAACAGGCCACCAAAGCCACCGATGCCGCCGATAACCTCGGGGCGATTGGTGTCCTTGACCATTTGCTTAATCGCGTCGACGGCGCGGCCGCCCTCGGCGGTATCGACGCCGGCGTCCTCGTACGTCACATGCTTGCTGTCGCTCATCTGAGCCTTCCTCTCCCACTACCGTCGCGCCGCGCGGGCGCCAAACGGTGCTCATAATTGCGTTCATTTCGGCGTGTGCCATAACAGCACCCGCCGTCATATCAACAAAACAGCAGGTAAAACCTACCAAAATAAACCTGTCCCCATATGGCAGGTTTTATGCCTCGCCGTGCTCCTCTTCCCAGCTGCGGTCGTCGTATTTCTCGACCACGGCGTCGTCGTCAAAGTACAGCGGCTTGTCCAGGTTGCGGGGCTTAAAGCCCTCCATAAACTTGTCGCGGCCAAAGCTCTCGGGAATCGCCACGGGATAGCGGCCGGTAAAGCACGCGTCGCAGTAGCCGCCCTTGGGCATGACCTTAAGCAGGCCCTCGACCGAAAGGAAGGCCAGCGAATCGGCGCCGATATACTCGCAAATCTCGTCGACCGTCTTGTTGGCGCTGATAAGCTGCGACTGCACGTCGGTATCGATACCGTAGAAGCACGGCCAAATGACCTCGGGCGAGTTGATGCGGATGTGAATCTCCTTGGCGCCGGCGTTGCGCAGCATCTTGACGAGCTGCACCATGGTGGTGCCGCGCACGATGGAGTCGTCGATGACGACCAGGCGCTTACCCTCGATGTTGTCGCGCAGCGGGTTGAGTTTCATACGCACGCCCATGGCACGCAGCTCCTGCGTAGGCTCGATAAACGTACGACCCACGTAGCGGTTCTTGATAAGGCCCTCACCAAAGGGAATGCCACTCTCGTGCGAATAGCCCTCCGCGGGCGGCAGGCCGGAGTCGGGCACGCCGATGACCAGGTCGGCCTCGACGGGCTCCTCATGTGCCAGCTGACGACCCATGTCATAACGGCAGGCATAGACGCTCTTGCCGTTCATGATGGAGTCGGGGCGAGCAAAGTAGACCTGCTCAAAGATGCAGTTGGCGGGCTCTTCGGCTGCAGGCACGCCCTGCTCGGATACCAGACCCTCGGCGCTGATGCGCAAGATCTCGCCGGGCCGGACGTCACGGACATACTCGGCACCCACGATGTCGAGTGCGCAGGTCTCGGAAGCAACGACCCAGCCGCCGGCGCGCGTGACACGGACGGCGGAGTCGACCGTCGCGGCGCCGTCCTGCGACGGCAGCTGCGAAACGGCCGCGGCATCGGCCTGATCCAGGCCCTCGTCCACGAGCTTGCCAAGCACCAGCGGGCGAATGCCGTGAGGATCGCGGAATGCGTAGAGCGCCTGCTCGTTGATGAGCGTCATGGCGTAGCCGCCGCGCACGAGCTCCATGGTCTTGCGAATGCCCTCGCGCAGATGGCCTGTACGCTGAGTAAAGTAGCCGATGAGCTTGGTCGCGACCTCGGAATCCGAATTGGAGAGGAACGGCACGCCCAGCTCGATCAGCTGGCGGCGCAGCTCGTCGGTGTTGACCAGAGTGCCGTTGTGCGCGAGCGCGATAATGACGCTATTGATGGTAGAGAGGTGCGGCTGAGAGGCTTCCCAGCTCTTAGCGCCGGCGGTGCCATAGCGCACGTGGCCCACGGCCAGCTGGCCGGAGAGCGTCGACAGGTCGGCGTTGGAGAACACGCGGTCGAGCAGGCCCAGATCTTTGCGGACCATAACCGTGCCGCCGTCACCCACGGCGATTCCAGCCGATTCCTGGCCACGGTGCTGCAGCGCACGCAGGCCAAAGTACGTCAGTCGAGCCACATCGCGATCGGGCGCCCAGACACCAAAAACGCCGCATTCCTCATGCAGCTGGTCGGAGTCCGGATCATACGTCGACATGGCGTTCACCTGTCCCGCGGCACGCTCGGCCGCGCGGATGGTTTCTTGAGACATGGCATCCCCTCAGAGCCTCGTATTTTGGCGTTACCCGCCTTATTATACGCACGGCGCGACGCGCTCCCCAGCGCATGAGCAGCGCTTTTTAAAAGCCCACCGAGCTAATAATCCGTTTTGCGGCCAAACATTTTATCGGTCCGTCCAGTGCAAGCGCCCGCGCCCCCAGATGGCCGCCGCGTCCACCGTTGGGGATTACAAAGTTGCAATTGGGACGTTCGCCCTGTCTTTTGGCAGGTCGGCGGCGTATCCTTATAACCTACAACAAAGCGAGAAAGGTTCTGTATGGATCGAAACGAACTCGACCCCAGCGTCCCCAGCGCCACGGAGGTCAAGAAGATCCCGCTCATCATTAAGGTGTACGCCGTCCTGTGCATCCTGTCCGGCGTGGGAACGCTCCCGTCAGTCGGCGCCTTTATGTGGCAGGTCATCACGGCACTTGTTAACGGCAACGCCACCGAAAAGCTCGGCGACAACACGCTCGTCGCAGTCGGCCTTATCGTCGCCGGCATCATGCTCTCTGCGGCAAGTGCCGTCATCCTAATCATCTTTGGCCTGGACCTTATCAAGAACCAGCGTCGTAACGCCGCGCGCCTGTCCTATATCCTTATCGCGTTTACCGTCGTCGAGCTTTTGGTCGACGTGATGCTCCAGGGCATCGGGCCCTTCTTGCTTCGTCCCGCTATTCAGCTCGGTATCCTCATCGCGCTTTCGGCCACCGTCGACCCCACGCTGCGCCAGGAGCGCGAACTGCAGCGCCGCCTGCAGGAGATGCTCGACCGCGACGCCGCCGCCGAGGGCATGCTCGGCCGCGATGAAACCGGCGAGGGCTACATCAAGCTCAACTACTTCAACCTGTTCTGGGTATTCTTCGTCTGCTGCGTGCTCGGCCTGATCGCCGAGGACATCTGGCACATGACGGTCGACGACCCGGGCGTCTACCAGAACCGCGCCGGCATGCTGTTTGGTCCCTTCAGCCCCATCTATGGCTTTGGCGCCGTACTCATGACCATGGTGCTCAACCGCTTCTATAAAAAGAACCCCATCATCATTTTCCTGGTAAGCGCTGTGCTCGGTGCGAGCTTTGAGGTGTTCGTGGGCTGGTTTATGCAGACCTCATTTGGCGTGGTCTCGTGGAGCTACTCGCACATGAAGCTGTTTGGCATGCCCGACCCACTCGCCGTCCTTACAGGCGGACGCACCTGCACGGGCTTCGCCTGCCTGTGGGGCCTGGGTGGCCTTATCTGGATCAAGCTGCTGCTGCCGAGGCTGCTCAAGCTCATCAACATGATTCCGTGGAAGAGTCGCTACTCGGCTACCGTCATCTTTACCGTCATTATGCTGGTCGACGGCGTCATGACTCTGCAGTCGCTCGACTACTGGTACCAGCGCGTCAACGGCACGGAGCCGGATATTCCCGTCGCGCAGTTCTACGGCAAGTATTTCGATAACGACTACATGGAGAACCGCTTCCAGAGCATGACCATGAGCCCCAAGGATGCGACGCGCGTGTAGCGCCCACCGCGCCCAAAACGCAAAATGCCCGCCGGTATCACATGTACCGGTGGGCATTTTTATAAACGATCCTT
>URVD01000066.1 GCA_900551195.1 uncultured Collinsella sp. | reverse complement strand
CCGCGCCCGAGCCGGAAATCATGCCTGAGCGTTGACGAAGGCCTGCTTGGCACCCTCGGTGCGCACGACGGCGAGCGCGCCGACGACAAACTCCTCAAGACCAGCGATCTGCGTAAGGTCCTCGCCCCACATCTGCTCATTGGTGAGCACGTCGTGCACCAGCTCGGCATCGTCGGTGCCGGCGTGGGCGGCGTAGAAATCGAGCACGAAGGCATCGTCCTGAGCGGTGTACTCGGTGCCGTCGGCGCGACGCAGGTGCAGGCCGTCTCCCTCGCGAGCAACGAGCTCCTGCGTATAGAAAGCGATGAGCGTAGCGAGGCTCGTCGCCAGGCACTTGGGCAGGTTACCGGTCTCGGCAACATAGTCCTTGAGCGTGGGCAGGTCGCGAGCACGCCATTTGGCGGTTGAGTTGAGGCAAATGGAGAGCAGCGCGTGGTCGATAAACGGGTTGTCGAAGCGGTTCTCGACGGCGGCGGCAAAGGCCTTGCAGTCCTCGACATCCAGGTCGGCGGCAAGCGTCGGGATGACCTCGTCGTAGAGCATGGTGTTCATGAAGCCGCGAACGGTCTCGTCGTGCATGCAATCGCGCACGATGTCAAAGCCGGCAACCCAGGAGCCCGGAACAAAGGCAGTGTGGGCGCCGTTGAGGATGCGGACCTTGCGCTTCTTGTACGGGGTGACATCGGGGGTCACAAAGACGCCCGGCAGGCCGGCCTTCACAAAGGGAAGCTTCTCGGCAAGCGACTCGTGACCCTGGATGCCCCACATCTGGAAGGGCTCGCGCACGGCCAGGAAGGGATCTTCGTAGCCCAGGCGCTCGGCCACGGCAGCGGCCTCCTTGGGGTCGCGGATGCGGCCGGGGACGATAGTGTCGACGAGCGTGGTGCAGACGGTGCAGTCGTTGGACATCCACTGCGCAAACTCGTCCTCCCAGCCCCAGTCGCTCACGTACTGGTTCATGATGCGCAACAGCTCCTCGCCATTGTGGTCGATGAGCTCGCAGGCGAGCACGATAACGCCCGGCTTGCCGGCAGCCCAGCGGGCATGCAGGACCTGAACAAGTTTGGCGGGGAAGCTCGCAGGCGGCATGTCGTTGGCCTTGCAGGACGGATCGTAGGCAATGCCGGCCTCGGTGGTGTTGGAAACGATGATCTCCAGATCGTCGGAGACAGCGACCTCCATGATGGCGCGATAGTCCGCCTCGCGATACGGATTGAGGCAGCGGCTGCAGGCGCTGATCACGCGGGACTCGTCAACCGTGTCGCCGTTCTCTTTGCCGCGCATCAGCACGGTATACAGGTCGTCCTGGGCATTGATGCCATCGGCAAAGCCAAAGGCGCCGTTGATGGGCTGGACCATGACGATCTTGCCGTTCCAGCCGGTTGCCTCGTTGCCCATGTCAAAGAAGCGGTCGACGAAGGCGCGCAGGAAATTGCCCTCGCCAAACTGCAGAACCTTCTCGGGCGCGTCCTTGGGCAGCAGGTAGCCCTTGTAGCCGATCTTCTCGAGCGTCTCGTAGCTGATGTTCTCCATCGATGTCTCTCCTTAGATTGCTGTTAGCGTGCAGGCAAAACGGGGGCGCCGCGTGTGGCAACGGCGCTCCCGAGTTCGGTGTGATTCGATGCGGGTTTAGGCCTCGACGGTGTCCAGGTCAAAGCCAAAGTAGCGGACCGCATTGTTGTAGCTGATGTCGCGCACGATGGTGCCCAGCAGCTCCATGTCGGCCGGGTACTTGCCCTGCTCGACCCACTCGCCGATCACGTTGCACAGCACGCGACGGAAGTACTCGTGACGCGGGTAGGACAGGAAGGAGCGGGAATCGGTAAGCATGCCCACAAAGTTGCCCAGCACGCCCTCGTTAGCCAGAGCCGTAAGCTGCTCGCGCATACCGATCTCGTTGTCGTTGAACCACCAGGCAGAGCCGTTCTGGATCTTGCCGGCGGTCGGAGCCTCCTGGAAGCAGCCCATCACGGTATCGATCATGGTGTTATCGATGGGATTCAGGCTGTACAGGATGGTCTTGGGCAGGCCGCAGGTCTCCTGGATGGAGTTGAGGAAATCGGCGAGCTGGTCGGACGGCGTGTAGTTGGAGATGCAGTCGTAGCCGGTATCGGGACCGAGCTTGGCAAACATGGCGCGGTTGTTGTCGCGCTTGCAGCCAAAGTGCAACTGCATGGCCCAGCCCAGACGGACGTACTCGCCGGCGACGAACTGCATAAAGGCAGTCTTGTACTTGAGGACCTCGTCTTCGGTAAGCGGCTCGGCGGCAAGGCCCTTGGCAAAGATCGCCTCGATTTCGTCGGCGGTAGCCGGAGCGTACATAACGTAGTCGAGCGCATGGTCGGAAGCGCGGCAGCCCAGCTCGTGGGCAACGTCGTAGCGCTTGGAGATGGCGGCCTTCATGCCCTCGAAGTCGCTGATCTCAATGCCGGCAACCTCGGAGAGATGCTTGCAGTAGTCGGCGAACTCCTGGCCACGCTCGATGCGCAGGGCGGCATCGGGGCGCATGGCAGGAACGACCTGAACGTCAAAGCTGTCGTCGGCGGCAATCTTTTTGTGCCACTCAAAGCTATCGGCGGGATCGTCGGTAGTACAGATCATGCGAACGTTAGACTGCTTGATCAGGTTGCGACAAGTAAAGCTGGACTCGGCGAGCTTGGCGTTGGCAAGGTCCCAGACCTCCTGAGCGGTTTTGCCGTTCAGGACACCCTCGTAGCCAAAGTAACGCTTAAGCTCCAGGTGGCTCCACTCAAAGACGGGGTTGCCCACGCAACGGCCCAGGGTCTCGGCCCACTTTTGGAACTTCTCGCGGGCGGGGGCGTCGCCGGTAATGAAGCGCTCGTCAACGCCGTTGGCGCGCATCAGGCGCCACTTGTAGTGGTCACCGCCCAGCCAAACCTCGGTGATGTTCTCGAAACGCTTGTCATCCCAGATTTCCTTGGGAGAAATGTGGCAGTGATAGTCGACGATGGGCATGCCCTCGGCAAAGTTGTGGAACAGCTCCTCGCCGGTCTTGGTGCTCAGCAGGAAATCCTGATCGTCCATAAAGTTTTTCATCAAACAACCCCTTTGTTGGCAAAACGGGCGCACGGCGCGCTCGTTATCCTTTAGGTGAACGTTCACTATACTAATTCATTACGACTTAAAAGGTGAACGTTCACCTAACCACCATGGGGTGAACGGTCGATTTTGCCCGTTCAACGGTTACTGGAGCCGTGACTTGTATGTATTGCGAATTGGCAGGCGTCCCCGAATACCGAACTTGAGCGCTTTGGCCAGGTGGGTCATGTTCCGCCGTGCATTTTTGGGAGTATTCAGCATCGGAGCGCACCGCGCACCGTCTTCGAAGCCCTATCTGATGCTCATATTGCGCCCAATCGGCATAAATCAAAACCACCCCTAAAAGGGGTGGTTTGCTCTTAGGGTATAACCCTTGGATTTCCGGCACGCGTCTAAAGGCGCCGGCCCTCACGGGGTTCGGGCCGCACTGCAGGTTGACCCGTGACGGGCCGGTCAAACCGGCGCTATTTGCGCCCCGGCCCCCTATCGAAGGGGTCCTCGTACTCCTTGACGCTCAGCCGGTCGAGCGCGATGTCGGCCTTCTCCTGCTCCCGGATGTACTTCGCGATCGTCGCCTCGTTCAGGCCGACGGTGGAAACGTAGTAGCCCTCGGCCCAGAACTTCCTGTTGCCGAACTTGTACTTCATGTTCGCGTGCCTGTCGAATACCATCAGCGAGCTCTTCCCCTTCAGGTAGCCCATCACGCTCGACACGCTGTACTTCGGCGGTATCGCCAGCAGCATGTGGACGTGGTCGGGCATCAGGTGCCCCTCGATGATCTCTATCCCCTTGTACTGGCAGAGCTTCCTGAAGATCTCCCCAAGGTCGGACCTTATTTGGTTGTAGATGACTTTGCGCCTATACTTCGGCGTGAACACGACGTGGTACTTGCACATCCACTTCGTGTGCGACAGGCTGTAGGCCTTCTGGGCCATACGCCACCACCGCCCTCTCGACTCGGATTCCTTGCGGCCTGAACAATCGCAAGTGTCCGGCGAGGGGGCGGCTTTGTAAAGCCGGTTGTCCCCACCCGCATAGCGGGTGGTTTCTGATGCGGCGCGCTGCGCGCCCCGCACAGGCTAAAGCCTTTAATAAAAAGAGGGAGCGCCGCGCACAACGCGACACTCCCCTAGCGATTCAAGAGAATCTATTAGGCCTCGAGAGCCTTCTTGGCGATGGTGGCCAGCTCGTTGAAGGACTCGATGTCCTCGTAAGCCATCTGAGCCAGGACCTTGCGGTCGAGCTCGATGCCGGCAACCTTCAGGCCGTGCATGAACTGAGAGTAAGAGATGTCGTTCAGACGAGCAGCAGCGTTAATACGAGTGATCCAGAGAGAACGGATCTCGCGCTTCTTGTTGCGGCGATCACGATACTGATACTGCAGAGAGTGCTGGACCTGCTCTTTAGCATGCTTGTAAGTACGCGAAGCGGCACCGTAGTAACCCTTCGCACGGTGCATAACGGTACGGCGCTTCTTCTTGGCGGCAACAGCGCGCTTAATACGTGCCATGTTCTATCAACTCCTAGACGGTAAAACGAAAAACGGGAACGCGAACTTAGGCGAGACGCGACTTGATGACCTTGCGGTCGGCAGCGGCGATCTCGGTCTCCTGACGGAAGCCACGCTTACGCTTGGTGGACTTCTTGCTCAGGATGTGGCTCTTGAAAGCCTTGGCGCGCATAAGCTTGCCGGTACCAGTCTTGCGGAAACGCTTCTTGGTGCCGCTGTGGGACTTCATCTTAGGCATGAAATACTCCTTAATCGGTTACAGAACACTAGTTACTTGGTATCGCTTGCCGCTTTATCCTCATCGAAGGCGCCCTTAATCGGGGCGAGCAGCATAAGCATGTTACGGCCTTCCATCTTAGGCTTGGACTCGACCGTAGCGTAAGGCTTGAGATCCTCGGCGAGACGCTCGAGAACGTTAAGGCCCTGCTCCGGGTGAGCCATCTCACGGCCGCGGAACATGATGGTGATCTTAACGCGTGCGCCCTTCTTGAGGAAACGCAGAACGTGGCCCTTCTTGGTCTCGTAGTCGCCAACGTCGATCTTGGGTCGGAACTTCATTTCCTTGACCTCGACCTTGGACTGGTTCTTACGAGCAGCCTTGGCCTTCATGGCCTGCTGGTACTTGAACTTACCGTAGTCCATGACCTTGCAGACCGGCGGCTCCGCGTTGGGAGCGATCTCGACCAGGTCGAGACCCTGATCGTCGGCGACGCGCTGGGCATCGCGGATGGCGAACAGGCCGAGCTGAGAGCCATCGACGCCAATCAAACGGCACGAAGATGCAGTAATCTCGTCGTTGATGCGGGTGTCATCAGACTTAGCTATTTTCCCTACCTCCATTCATAAAAAAATAACCCGGCGCTTCTCAGCAACCAGGTCGTACACATAGACATCCTCGATTTGAGGAAGGGAATCTAAGTTGTATGACCAGTCAGCTGCTCATTGGCGCCAAAAGGTGGGAACCCTCAGGTTCCTCTTTAGGGCATTGCGGGAACAACGCCTTGCGAATAATAACACGTACAGCGCGTTATCACATTACGTACACGAAAAAGAGGCCTTGACCCCCTTGAACGCTCGCTTGCATGTATGGTGCCCGAGGCGAGACTCGAACTCGCACGTTGTTGCCAACGGTGGATTTTGAGTCCACTGCGTCTGCCAATTCCGCCACTCGGGCACGTAATGCGTGAGTTAGTTTATCACAGCTTTCTACCGATTAGTCCGAAAATGGAACTTCGAGCATTTCGATGAGTTCGACCGTGCGTAGCATCTCGCGCTGACGGCATCCGCGACCGTCGACCGAAGCCTCACCCATCTGGTTATCGTAAGGGTCCTCGCGCATGCCGTCGAAAGAGGGCTCAAACTCTGCCTGGAATCGATTGTTGGCCACCATACGCCACGGGTCGAGATTGCCAAAGTAGTGACGGCGGCGCCACTCCTCCCCCATCCTGCGAGCAGAAGATCCAAATGACACGTCGGCGTTGAGCCAACCGGTCTGCGGCGTATAGAACTCTGCCCAGTCGTGCGACCCCACCGAATCGGGCGCAACGTAGAGGCCGCTCTGCCAACGGGCAGGCACGCCCGCGATACGGCACATGGTGATAAACGTGAGCGCCATAACGCCGCAATCGCCGCGGAGCGAATGCGCGCAGTCATCGGCAATAGATCCCAAAAGCAAGTACGGCGGCTGATAGCGATAGTCGATATGCTGTGTCAGGTAATCATAGATAGCACGGGCGCGATCGAGCGGATCCTCGAGTCCGTCAACAACACCGGCCGTCAGCTGCTGCAGATACGGCGTGAATGCAATGTGCGGACGATCCTCGGAAATATCCTCGGGCAGAGGCGCGTCCATACGCGGATGAACCGGAAGTGCGCCACCGTAGACATCACAATAAGCAGCATCGATGTGATAACGATAAGTCACCGAGAATGAGCGCTCACTCGAAGAAGACCACGAGGCGGTACGCGCCGAAGCGTTCGCGGGAGCAACAGCACCCTCCGGCGTCATGTCGAGAATCTCGACCTGAGACTGTTGGCGGCAGGTGGCGGCTACGGGAAGCCAAGCGCGAACGGTCTCCCCCTCTAGAGCGCCGGGGACAGACAAGGACGCCTTAAGCGTAATAACGCGAGTCAATCCGTTTTGTGACTCCATCTCCTTGAGCATCTCGTTGCGCAGTGCAATTCCGTCCGTAGGATCGGGACGCATGCCGGGGACCTCTTTGGGATATACGCGAAGCGAATCGAGGAAGTTGTCGAGAACGAACAGCTCGCCATCGATAAAGCGCCAGTCAATACGCTTACGGTCAATCAGATCGTCAAACTGCTCCTCGGTAAACTCAGGCCACTCCTCGCGAATCATCGCAATAGCCCGATCGCGCGACACCGAAAAATGAAGCGGCGTCTCAAGCATGCGATACCGCTCGGCACGAACGCAGGCAGCAAGCGAAGGCTCAGGGTTCTGCTCCAAAAGGCGATCGCAGGCAGCAACAGCCTGCGTCAAATACCCGGCATCCTTAAGACGAAGAATCTCGGGCGGCAGTCCAACATCGAGATGACGAAAGTCATCACAGCAAACATCAACAGAGCAACCAACAGGCCCCTCGTCAATAACCTTCCCATCCGAAGGCAGCACATTAATAACAGCCATACCAAACTCCAAGTCATTAGAACCCTTGAAGCACATTGTAGCGAGATAAAAAGAAAGCCCCAACAAGGGAGCCATCAACACCGCTGAACGGTAGTCAAATAAATAATTCAGCCTCGTAACCCTGCGGCGTTAAACGAAGGAAGCCCCGTCCCCCGGAACTGCTTCCTTGGCGCGACTTCTGGCAAAGCCAGGTGAGCGCAAAGGAAACAGTGTAGGGGGACGGGGCTTCCGGCGGGAAGTTTAGCGACGCTTACGCCTTGTTGACGGAGCCAAACTCCTCCATGAGCTCCTTGGTGCGGGCAACGATGTTCTCGCGACCAGGCTTGAGGAGCTTGCGGGGGTCAAAGCCCTTGCCCTGCTGATCCTTGCCAGCCTCGATATACTCGCGAACGCCCTTGGCGAAGACGAGCTGCAGATCGGTGTTGACGTTGATCTTGGAGATACCCAGGGAGATGGCCTTCTTGATCTGATCCTCGGGGATGCCGGTGCCACCGTGCAGGACGAGGGGCAGGTCGCCGGTCTGAGCCTTAATCTCACCCAGGCGCTCGAAGGAAAGGCCAGCCCAGTCGGCAGGGTACACGCCGTGGATGTTGCCGATACCGCAGGCGAGGAAGTCGACGCCCAGGTCAGCAATCTGCTTGCACTCAGCAGGATCAGCGAGCTCGCCGCTGGAGGTCACGCCGTCCTCGGTGCCGCCGATGCCGCCGACCTCGGCCTCGATGGACATGCCCTTGGAGTGGGCAAGCTCAACGAGCTCCTTGGTGCGGTCGAGGTTAAGCTGGAAGGTCTCCTCGTGAGAGCCGTCATACATGATGGACGTGAAGCCGGCCTCGATGCACTTGAAGCAGTCCTCGTAAGAACCGTGATCGAGGTGAAGGGCGACGGGAACGGTAACGCCCGTGGCCTCGACGGCAGCCTTGACCATGTCGGCGCAGACCTTGAAACCGCCCATCCACTTAGCGGCACCAGCGGTGCACTGAAGGATCAGCGGAGACTTGGCCTCCTCGGCGGCCTGGAGAATAGCCAGGGTCCACTCGAGGTTGTTGGTGTTGAAGGCACCGAGAGCGTACTTGCCGGCCTCGGCCTTCTTGAGCATGTCTGCTGCGTTGACGAGCATAAAAGAAACCTCCTGTAAGGTTGCTCCGATAACGCCTGAGATTTTACCACGACATACCCGAGCATAAACGTTCGTTTGTTCACGAATACCATCCGATTGGACAAATTTTGACCGTTTGCCCCACAGAATCGACCCACTGGGGAAAATAGCTTGACGATTGAGCGGTCTTCGTGATTCGAAAGACGGCTTCGAGCCTACATCTGCATAAACGGATTCTGCATAAGTTCGCGCGCCATCGTGGTCGAATCGCCATGGCCCGTCAAGCAAACGGTATCGGGCGGAAGCGTCTTGGCAAGTTTGGAGAGCGAGCGCATAATCGCCGCCTCGTCACCGCCAGAAAGATCGGTACGACCGTGGCTGCCCGGGAAAAGCGTGTCGCCCACAAAG
>URVD01000065.1 GCA_900551195.1 uncultured Collinsella sp. | reverse complement strand
GGGGGCGCTGCCACCGACGCCCGCCCCGCCGCCTCCGATGCCGCCGGCAGACGCTGCCGCTCCGCCGCATCGAGCTCCGGTCATCTGCGCTATTTCGGGTTCGGGCGGTTGCGGCAAGTCGACGATCGTTGCCACCATGGCACACACATCGTCGCTGTTGGGCTTGCGTGCCGCCGTGCTCGACCTGGACCTGATGTTTGGAAACCTTTACGACTTGTTAGGCGTCGATGCTCCGCGCGATATGGCGGCACTTATCGAGCCGTCGGCGGCGGGCATGCTCACCGAGCCGGATATCGTAGCCACATCGATGCGCGTGGCGCCGGGCGTTACGCTCTGGGGTCCCGTCGCGGCGCCCGAGCAAGCTGAGCTCATGGCGCGTCCGGTGGAGCTACTGCTTGATGTTCTGCGTCGCGAATCCGACGTGGTCTTTATCGATACCTCGGTCTTTTGGGGCGACGCCGTGGCGGCTGCGGTGGCGGCGAGCGACCGTTGCCTGGTCGTTGGCGATGCGGCGGTGTCGTCCGCGGCATCGGCATCGCGCGTCATTGAACTGGCAGGTCGAGTAGGTGTGCCGCGCACGCGCATGAGCGCCGTGTTCAACCGGTTCGGTGCGCGCGGGGCAGACGAGGACGTCGCCATGCGCTTTGAGATTGCCTGTGCGTTAAGCTCCAAGATTCGTATCGCCGATGGCGGGCAGGATCTCGCCGCGCTCATGGCGTTTGGGCGCGCTGACGAGGCAGTGGGGCAGACCAGCGCTTTTGCGACTAGCGTGCGCGAGGCCACGCGCGAGATGCTCGTGGAACTGGGGTGCGCCGTCGGCCCTTGGAGCGATATGGTCGCCGACCGTGCAACGCGCACCGAACGCCCGCGTATCCGCCTTCCCTGGTTGCGCGAGGGTGATCAGCGATGAGCCTGCAAACGAGGATTAAGGCTGCCGGCGCTGCGGCGGCGGCAGCGCCTGTAGATGCGGGGCGTCGCCGCGCCGTGAAACGACGCACCAAGCGCGCCGTGATGGACCGCATGGGTTACGACGAAGTGGCGCGTATCAGCGCCTATATCGACCCGGCACTTGCCCGCTCGGAATTGCGTCCTGCGGTGGAGGCGGCGCTCAATGTTGAGGAGCCGACCGATCTCGCGACGCCCGAGCGCGAGACCATCATCGACGAGATTTTGGATGACGTGGTGGGCCTGGGGCCGTTGCAGCCGCTCATCGAGGACGACACCGTTACCGAGATCATGATCAACGGCTGCCGCTCGGCTTTCTTTGAACGCGGCGGCGTCTTGTACCCCATCGAGCATGCGTTTGAGGATGATGAACAGATCCGTGTGCTTATCGACCGCATCATCTCGCCACTTGGCCGCCGTATCGACGAGCGCAGCCCCATCGTCAACGCCCGCCTCAAAACGGGCTATCGCGTCAACGCGGTGATTCCGCCTGTGGCGATTGACGGACCGATTCTCACCATCCGAAAGTTCTCGGACCGTATCTGCTCGCTGGACGAGCTTGTGGGGCTGGGGTCGCTGCCGCTTTGGTATGCGCAGCTGCTGTCGTGCGCGGTGTCGCTGCGACAGGACCTGGCGGTTGCGGGAGGCACGGGATCTGGTAAGACCACCCTGCTCAACGCGTTGTCATGTGAGATTTCCACCGGCGAGCGCATCGTGACGATCGAGGACTCTGCCGAGCTCAAGTTTGCGCATCATCCGCACGTGGTGCGCCTAGAGGCGCGCGAGGCTTCAATTGAGGGTGAAGGCGCGGTGACGATCCGCGACCTGGTGACTAATGCCCTGCGCATGCGCCCCGACCGCATCGTGGTGGGCGAGGTGCGCGGTGCCGAGTGCTGCGACATGTTGCAGGCCATGAACACGGGCCACGACGGGTCGCTCACCACGCTTCATGCGGGTTCAGAACAGGAGACCGTGGTGCGTCTGACGTTGCTTGCACGTTATGGCATCGATCTGCCGAGCGAGCTCATCGAGGAGCAGATTGCCATGGCACTCGACGGTATCGTGATGTCCGAGCGCCACGCCGATGGCAGGCGCTTCGTCTCCTCGTATTCGGGGGTGCGACGTGCCGCATCGGGCGGCGTAGAGCTCGAGCGCTATGTGACGTTCGATGCCGCCGAGCGCACCTGGACGCTTGACCGCGAGCCGCCGTTTATCGCAGAAGGCCTGCGGTCGGGGACGCTCACACAAGAGGAGGTGGACGAATGGAGATCACTGTGCCCCTCGTCGTAGGGGGCTTGGCAGGGCTTTCTGTCGCGACGGCGTGCGGGGCGGAACCTCGTGTGCCGCAGGTACCGCCGGCGGAGCTGGCACGTCAGGCGCTCGAGACGGTGGCAGAGAAGCTGCCGCGTGAGCTGGTGGAAAACGATCTGCTGAAAAAGATCGCCCGTTCGTGGGCATCGCTGGCTCCGGCGCATCGCCTTGGCCTCGTGATCGAAGATGCTTCGGGACGTTTGGCGTTTCTGCTGCTATCGAGCGGTGTCTGCTGCGTTTTACTAACGATGGTGTCGTTATCGCCCCTCGGATTTGCCTTGGGACTTGTTGCTCCGTTTGCCGTTGGTGCCGCTCGGGATGGCTTTGAGAGCCGGCGCGAGCAACACGATGCAGAAGAGGCAATGCCCGAGGCGTTTACCGCACTTTCCATGTCGCTTGCCTCGGGACATTCGCTGGCCCAGGGCATGCGCTTTGTGGGCGCTCATGCGCAAGAGCCAGTGCATACCGAGTTTTTGCGGGTGGCGGCGGCGATCGATTGCGGCATCTCGGCGACCGACGCGCTCGATGACTTGCTCGTGCGTATCGACGCCCCCGGTCTTTCGCTTGTGACCTTGGCGCTTAAGGTGTCTCAGCGCACCGGCGCTCCGCTTGCCGACTTACTGTCCGAGGCGTCGAGCATGGTGGGGGAGCGCATTGAGCTCAAGCGCCGCCTGGATGTTAAGACGTCGCAGGCTCGCATGTCTGCGCATATGGTCGCGGCGATGCCGGCGGGCATGTGCGCGGTGTTGGCGCTGCTTTCGGCAGATTTTCGTCGCGGTCTTGCGACGCCTGCCGGCGCGGGCGCTGTGGTGCTGGGTCTTGCCCTCAACGCCGTTGCCCTGGTGGTTATCCGGCGCATTATGCGGGTGGAGCTATGAGCGCCCCGGTTGCAATTGCGGCTTGCCTGTGCGCCCTGAGTGTATTTGTCGCGACGGGTTTGGATCGGGCGGATGCACGCAAGATCGCAGGGGCCTGCAAGCGCGAGGCGGTGCTGGTCGCTGCCGCGGGTCGCTCGGTGGTCGATGCTCTGACCGCGCGAGTGAAGGGCGCGGTTGGAGCGGGCGGCCCGGCGCGAGTGTCGCTCGGCGAAGTGTCCGAGATGATCGATGTTGTGCGCTTGGGTCTTTCGGCCGGTCTTTCGTTTGATGCGGCGCTTGAGATTTTCTGCGCCAACCGCCGGTCAGTGCTGGCTCTTCGCCTTGAGCGCGCCTGCATGGCGTGGCAGGTGGGCGTGGGCACGCGTGAGGACGAGTTGTTGGCCGCCGCGCGCGACCTGGACGTGCGAGCGCTCGAGACCTTTGCCATCACGGTGGGGCAGGCGCTCGCCCTGGGTTCCCCACTTGCCGAGACACTGGCCGCTCAAAGTCGCGAGATCCGTGCGGCTCATCGCGCCGCGGTCGAGCGCGAGATCGAGCGTGCGCCCGTCAAGCTGCTGATTCCCACCGGCACGCTCATCTTGCCGGCGTTGCTTCTGTCCATATTGGGCCCGCTGCTGGGAGCAGGCGGGATGATGTAGGGAGGAATACATGAACACGATGACTGACGCTGCTGGCAAGGTCCAGGGCTGGGCGTTTTGCCGGGCGGCACATGTTCGTCAGCGCGCCAAGGAACTATTGCAGGAGGAGAGTGCACAGGGTACCACCGAGTATGCCATCTTGGTCGGCGTGCTCGTGGTGATCGCGATTATCGCCATCGTCGCATTTAAGGGCAAGGTCCAAGATCTATGGAACGCTATCAGCGAGGGCATCAACAGCCTGTAGAGGGCGAGCGCCCCATCGGGGTGCTGCTGGTGTTTGCTTGCCTGACCGTGGCGATAGCGACGGTGCTTTGGGGGCTTAACGCCGCGCGGCAGCAGCGTCCTGGGACCGCCTCCGATTTGGGCTCAGATTCGGCGGTGGCGTCTCAAAAAGATGAGATGCGAGATGCGGACGATTCGGATGTCGCTGTCACGGCGCAAAACTTTCTGCGGACGCTCGACAAGCGGTCTGGCACTGCGACGGATTCGCCTGAGGGCAACGCGATTGCGGTCCGACTTGCATGGTCCGAGGACCGACCGATGACCGAAGCGGCAGCGGATATGCTGCGTGCCTATCGCGAGGTACCCACGGCACAACTTGCTCTGAGCGGCTATCTCGATATCAAGGGCAACGTGTGGGGCGCTATCGTGCGCGACGGACGCGGCTGGGTCGATATGGTGACAATTGCCGCGGATGCTGGCGATGCTTCGTGTCGTCTGCGCGCCGTGCGCCTGAGCCCGCAGGCAACGGACTCAAAGGAGGGATCGTGAAATGCATGATGTCCTGCGTGAGGAATCTGCCCAGGCGACGGTCGAATACGCCATCGTCACGGTGGCGCTGTTATCGATCGTGCTGGCGATCGCGGGGCTTTGGCGTGCCGGCACCGATGGGCGCTTGGCGGCGCTGGTTGAGCGGGCGGCATCCCATGGCGTTGCCTCGACGTCGGTTATCGACGCCGCTGCGGCCGCTAAGGACATCGCGTTGTATTGATGCCGCGCGCGAGGACCGGGCGCAGTCTACGGTCGAGGCCGCTTTTTTGCTGCCGACGTTTCTGACACTCATCCTTCTCGCGCTGCAACCGGTGTGCCTGCTCTATACGCGCGCGGTCATGGAGTCTGCCGCCGCCGAGACCGCGCGGCTCATGACCACGACGACGGCGGAGGACGACGATCTTAAGGAGTTCACCCGCCGCCGGCTTGCCGCAGTGCCCAACGTTTCGATCTTTCATGCCGGCGGGCCGTTGTCGTGGGATATCGAGCTTGGCCGGGCCGGTGCGGGTGGCGTCTCGTCCGTGTCCGTTTCCGGCGAGGTCAAGCCGTTGCCTGTGATCGGTGCGCTTGCGCAGGCTATGGGTGGTACCGCCGAGGGCGGCTACGTTGAGCTCAAGGTCGATGTCTCGTATCAATCGCGTCCCGAATGGCTGGAGGGAGATTATGATTCGTGGATTGCTGCATGGGATTAAGCGTTTCTGGTCTAGACGCGTTTTGACGCACCGTCCGAGCTGCCATCGCAAGCGAGGCGGCTTTATGGGTCGAGCCGGTGTCGATCTGTTTATCGAAGACGGCGCCTATACCACGCTTTCTTCTGCCGTGGTCATCCTAGTGGTGCTCACATTGTTGTTTTCGTCGACCGCGGCGATATGGAGCATGTCGCGCGCGGGGGACACCCAGGTGGCTGCCGATAGCGGCGCGCTGGCGGGTGCCAACGTAGTGTCGTCCTATCACACGGCTGCCACGGTGGTTGATGCGAGCATCTTGAGTCTGGGGCTGGCGGGGTTTGCCACGATCGGGACGGGCCTGGTCGCCATCCTCATCCCGGGTGCCGAGCCGGTTGCCGGCAATATGGTCGACACCGGGATTGAGATCATTAAAACGCGCAACAAGTTTGCCAAAAGCGCATCGGAAGGCTTACAGAAAATCGAGACGGCCCTGCCGTATCTGATCGCCGCGCGTGCCACGCAGGCGGTGTCGGTGCAGGATACCGATAGTGTGACCTATACCGGTACGGCGCTTGCCGTGCCCAGGACATCCGAGTCTGACTTCGCTGCGCTCAAAGGATCAGAGATCTCGACCGATACCATTAAAGACACATCAGATGATTTAGAGGGTGCGGCCGAGGAGCTGCGGAAGGCTTCTGAGGACACGGCGAAGGCTAAAGAGCGTGCTTGGCTGGCGGATTGTGGTGGGTCTGACAAGGGCTCGGTCGGCAGCTGTTCTTGCATGTGGGAGCGTGCGAAAAGCCTAACGGATCTCTCCGGTGTTCAAAATCCGCATTACTCATCGAGCGTTACGTGGGAGCCCCAGGTTGCCCTTGATCGCGCGAAGGACTACTACCATTGGCGTCTGACAAATGAGAAGCCCCACGGCTCGAGTGTCGAGATGAAGGCAGAGTCTGCGGCGCGTAAGGCGTTTTATACCTATGCGAGCGCGGAGGTCGATCGGGCACATATAACCGAGAACGGAGACAGGGTTTCCTCCTATATTCCGCTGCTGCCGCGCAACTCTGATGAGGTTCGGGCGACGGAGCTCTATACCGATGCGGTGTGGCCGACGAGCGTGAACGATGACAAGGCGTATCTGCATTACGGGACGACCTGCCCTAACTATAAGAAAGGGACGCCGAGCGGATTTGCTTCGGTTGCCGATTACGATGGACAGGATAAATGCAGCAAATGCCATTTTGGCGTTTCGTCGCTTGGTGCTGTTGCGGCGCCTTCAACCTCTATCGAAAACGGCTTCGAATATCACTTCGACGAGTTCAAAAAGGCCTTGGAGGAATACGTCAAATGTCGGAACAAAGAGCTTGAGCTCATGCGTCAGACCGAGGATGAGGCCGACCGTGCGAGCAATGCGTTTGACCAGGCCATCAAAGCGCTTTCGGGCGAGCGTCCGCGTATCGCCCCACCTGGCCGCAACGGCGTAGTCGCCTTTGCAGTTTCGGGTGATATTGCCAGCCCCGATCAACTTAACTCTTCGTTTAACACGGCGGTTGAGCTTGGCAGTCGCGGTGCCATCTCTGCCGCGGTGCTGGCGCCCGATGAGGCGACGGCGCAAAACAACGTGCTTTCGCGATTTTTCTCAACATTGAAGGAACGCTCGGGTGGCGTTGCCGGCGTACTCGACGGCGTCATGGATGTTTGGGGACGGCTGCTCGTAGGATACGGTGATATCCAAGGTTCGGCCGACGAACTTATGGACGAGATGATTAAAGGCCTAGGAGGGGGCAGCGGCGCGTTGGGCTCCATCGCATCATGGCTCGGCGATACCGTTTCGGCGTCCGTGGCGGCGTTGGGTCTGGAACCGTGCGACTTGCGCCTGCGAAAGCCAGTGCTGACCGATTCCGCCAACGTCATTAAGAGCCCGGGGTCTGACATTGCCGGTCTCTCTCAAGCGCAAGACAAGCTGCGAAGTATTCCGTTGGGCGTGACCGATCCCAAGGCGCTTTGCGAGGCGTTGGAATATCAAGTCGAACGCACCATCAGCGGTACGGTGCTCACACTTGCGGAGATTCCTCTGCCCGGCGGCGGCTCCATCCCGCTTACCGTCGATGTCGCCACGCTGGTTGGCGCTCTGGGCGGTGGGTCGTAATGAGTATCCGCATGCGTCTGCGCGAGGAGCGCGCCCAAGCGACGGTGGAGATGGCAGTGGTTACGCCCGTTTTGCTGGTGCTGGCACTCATCGTATACAACGTCATGATCTTTGCCAGCGCTGTCGCGCGCTTCGACCGCGTGGTGCCCGACATCGTGTTGGCGCACGCCGTGGCGTCGGAGGGGGAGGGCGACGAAAGCTCTGCCGATGCCTCGGCGACGGTTCAGACTCAAATTCTGAATGCCATGAAAGGCTATGACTTGCAGATCGAAGTGTCGAGCGAGCAAGGCGCGGAGGCATCGGATGGTGGCCTGCTCTCCCTATCCGGTACGTTTAGGACCTACACCTGCACCATGCACTATGAGCCGTGGCCGACTTCTCTCAGCATCGCTGGCGTTCCGCTGGGGGCGCCGACAACGTTGTCGCACGAGCGCGCGGTGACGGTCGATCCATGGCGCCCGGGGGTGGTCATGTGACCGCGGTCTCGTCCTACATCGCCTACGCGCGGGCACTCAATAGGCTGGGTTGGACGCCGGCCGAGTTTGCGGTGGCGGAGTCGTTTGTCATGCGCCTGCGCGGCATGCTGGGACGGCGTCCGGTTGCCGCCAACGGCCTGCCGCTCGTCATGGCGTTTCCACGCTGCTCTTCGGTCCACACGTGTTTTATGGCCTATCCCATCGACATCGCCTTCATCGATCGCGACGGCAATATCCTCGCGCGCTACGAAAGCGTTCGTCCTTGGCGCACGTGCTCCTGCCCCGGCGCCTGGGCCGTACTAGAGCGTCCTTCAATCATTGTTTCGACCCCTGCTCTCCAACGCGTGCCGACTTAAGAATTGGCGACAGCGGACTTTCGTCATACGAAATTGGGTAAGTTTGGCAGGAGATTGAACAGGCTCGGCAAAGGGGTCGATGATGGGCAAGACGTATACGGCCGCTAATGGTCAGGTTGTAACGGATGAAATGATTGACGCGTGGTGTGAGTCGTACGAGCGCGGAGAGTTTC
Organism: uncultured Collinsella sp.; assembly: GCA_900551195.1. GTDB lineage: Bacteria > Actinomycetota > Coriobacteriia > Coriobacteriales > Coriobacteriaceae > Collinsella. The sequence continues at coordinate 378 of URVD01000065.1, read as the reverse complement.
CGGATGGCGAACACACCGTTGGTGGGATCGTGCTTGGACGGCCCCCGCTCTCAGGTGAGGGGACGGCAACGCTGTCGGTCAAGATTCCTCTGGGAATGAAGGAGGCCATTCGTCGACGGGCGGCTGCCGAGGGGATGACGCCAAGTGAGTTTGCCCGTGCGGCTCTGAGCGAAAAACTTCTTGCTGCCGGCTGATGCCTCTGACGTGCCGATTTAAAGAACCGAGGCTGTGCTCAAAAACTTTTTTAAAATTCTCGGTTGACCGGAACGCGTCCTTGGTTATACTAATCAAGCCTTGAAACAAGGCACACCTCAAATGGCTGGGTAGCTCAGTTGGTAGAGCAGAGGACTGAAAATCCTCGTGTCAGGGGTTCGATTC
>URVD01000064.1 GCA_900551195.1 uncultured Collinsella sp. | reverse complement strand
AAACCAAAAGCTGACCCCAAACCTTTGCGAAAAAATGTCCATTTATTCAGACACACGTCAGCGAATGAACATCTTGGCATCATTTGCCCAGATACCAAAAGACCGACGATACAGGCGCATCGTCGGTCTATACACAAATTTACTCGTGATCTTGGTAAATCTCACGCGGAGCAAGCTCCGAATGTTTGCGTTTTAAGGTCTTAGGGGCCTTATACGTGTTGCTCTCGAAGTCGATGTACTCGGTCTGCTTGAGCAGGCGCTCGATCATCTCCTCATGATCGAGCAACTCCCAGGCCTCATGCACGGCATCGAGTTTAGCGTGCGTCTCGGGACGGCGCGGCATAAACAACGTGCAGCAGTCGGGAGCGGCCTCAGTCGAGATATCGAACGTACCGATCTCCTCGGCACGCGCGATGATCTCCTGCTTGTCCGAACCGATGAGCGGACGGAACACGGGAATCTTCACGGCCTCGTTGACGGCCATGATGTTCTCAAGCGTTTGGGAGGCAACCTGCCCAAGCGATTCGCCCGTAACGATGGCCTTGGCGCCCTCGATGTGCGCAATGCGCTCGGCAACCGAATACATAATGCGACGATACATGATCACACGCAGGTTGCTGGGGCAGGTGACCGAAATCTCACGCTGGCAGTCGCCAAACGGAACCACGTACAGACGACCGATCTGGACACCCGGCTCAAGCGCACGGATGATGTCCTGCACCAAATACTCGCTCGTATCGGGCGTCTGCGGACGACCGGAGAAATGCACCGGCACGCAGACCGCGCCGCGACGCGCGAGCATCCAGGTCGCCACCGGAGAATCGATACCCGACGACAGCAGCGTCACGACCTTGCCGGCAGAACCCACCGGCAGACCGCCCACGCCGCGCTCGGAGCGCGCGTACACATAAACGCTACCCTGGACCACCAGTACGTGCACCATCACATCGGGGTCGTGCATTTGAACCTTTTTATCGGGGAAGGCCTCACACAGCACCTCGCCAACCTGTCGATTGATATCGATCGAGGTGAGCTCATAGTCAGTATTGGAGCGCTTGGCGTGCACCTTAAACGAATCGAAGGAACCAAACTCGCGCAGCGCCTTCACAGCGGCGGCGCAGTACTCCTGCGGGTCGCGGTTGGTGTGATACGCCAGGGAAACACGGGCAACGCCGGGGACGGTGCGAATGACACGCGCCGCCTCGTCGGCCTGATGCTCGTTAAAGGTCACGAGGATATAACCGGAAATTCGAGACACGGCGTTCACGGAAAAGGCGGCCAAGGCCGCCTTGATATTATCCATGAGGATATGCTCAAAATGTGCGCGGTTCTTGCCCTTCAGCCCAACCTCGTGATAGTGGACTAGGCAGACGCGAGCCGCCATTTAGGCTTCAGCAACCTTGTGGCCGAGCGCCTTCTCGTAACGGGCCTCGTCGTAAGAGATGTCGCCGTCGACAATCTCGTCCATAGCCATCGAGATGGTATCGGCACCGGAAAGCCCGATGGTGATGTCATCGACATCCTGGACGGCAAGCACGCGGTTGTGCTGGCCACGCAGCATGCTATTGATGTCGCAGGCGCGCTTGGAGGCAAGCGAAGCGAGCAGGAAGCGGTTGTGATCGGTCTTCTCCAGAAGATCGTCAATGCAAGGCTTTACAACGGACACGGACCTCAGATCCTTTCATGCATATCGAGAACGCGAACGAGCTCATCGGTCGCGCGGTCGAGATCGTCATTCACCACGACGTCGTCGTAGCGGTCGGCAAGGGCAAGCTCATCGGCGGCGTTTGCCATACGCAGCTCAATCGTCTCGGGCGTCTCGGTACCGCGACCGACTAGACGCTCGCGGAGCACCTCAAGCGAAGGCGGCTTGATAAAGATCAGCACGGCCTCGGGGAAACGCTCCTTCACCTGCAGGGCGCCCTGGACATCGATCTCCAAAATCAGAGACGAGCCCGAGGCGAGCTTGGATGTGACCTCGCTCACCAACGTGCCGTAGCAGTTACCGTGGACCTCGGCCCACTCAACAAACTCACCGTTTGCCACGCGGCGGTCGAACTCCTCGCGCGTCAGAAAAAAGTAGTTGACGCCGTCGACCTCACCTTTGCGTGGTGCTCGCGTGGTAGCCGAAACCGTCAGACCCAGGTTCGAGCGGCGCTCGCGCACACGAGTGACGAGCGTACCCTTGCCTGCGCCTGACGGTCCAGAAATCACAAAGAGCTTGGAATCCTGAGCGCTCACTTATTTGGTCAGCTGCTCGAGGAGCTGCTCGCGCTGACGGACACCGAGGCCCTGGACGCGACGAGTAGCGGAGATACCGAGCTCCTCCATGATCTTGGCGGCCTTGGCCTTGCCATAACCGGGGAGAGACTCGATGAGGGTGGAAACCTTCATGCGGGAAGCGATGGGGTCATCGGAGTTGAGCACGGACTCGAGGGACTTCTCGCCCTTCTTGATCTGCTCGCGAAGCTCAGCGCGGGCGTGACGTGCGGCAGCAGCCTTCTCAAGAGCCTGCTTGCGCTGCTCGTCGGTAAGCTGAGGGAGTGCCATTCGTACCTCCAAATAGTTGGGTTATATCTGATTCAATAATTGGCATTTTAGCACGTAGAACGTACAAAATGCCTAATCGCGGCTCCATAGGTTAGACGATACCCGCAAAAAGTGCAATATACTGCGCCCAAAGTTAAGCCCCTGACCTGCGATTCCACACAAAGGATGGGAAAGTTTACGCAGGCACAGGGGCTATTTTGTGCTAATGAGACCCAAAAGTGGTGACTTAGGGGAATCTTTTACGCAACGTTTTCGACCAGCTCGGCGACGATGGCGTCAAAGGCGGCAACCGGATCGTCGGCACCGGTGATGGGACGGCCCACCACAATGTGGCTTGCGCCACGCTCGATAGCCTGGGAAGGCGTCGCCACGCGGGACTGGTCACCAAGGGCGGCACCCACCGGACGCACACCCGGAGTCACGATCAGGGCATCAGGACCCAGCAGCTCACGCATGTCGTGAGCCTCCATCGGTGAGCACACGATGCCATCGATGCCGTTGGCCTGAGCAAGCTTTGCCAAGCGGGCGGCCTCCTCGGCCACGGGAGACTCGACGCCGATCTCGCTCAAGGCATCCTGATTCATGCTCGTGAGCACGGTGATGGCGACGAGCTTGGCGCGGTCCTCACGCGCCTCCTCGGCACCCTCGCGGCAGGCAGCGAGCATAGCACCCGAGCCCAGGCCGTGGACCGAAAGCAGGTCGGCACCGGCAAGCGAGGCCGAGCGGGCAGCGCCGCGCACCTGATGCGGAATGTCATGGAACTTAAGGTCGAGGAAGACCTTAAAGCCAAGGTCCTTAAAGGTCTTGACGATCTGGGGACCCTCAGCGTAATAGAGCGTCATGCCGACCTTGAGCCAGGCGGCATGGCCCGAAAGCTCGTGGGCGAGCTCGAGCGCGCGCTCACGGTCGCAGTCGAGGGCGACGATAACACGGTCGCGGGCATCATTCTCTAGCATTCGAAAGCACCCACCAGCTCGTTGATGTCCTTTACGCCCTGGGACTCGGCCCAGGCCTCGAGCTCATGCGCGATCTTAAGCGAAGCACACGGATCGACGAAGTTGGCCATGCCGACCGACACGCAGGTGGCGCCGGCCAGGATAAACTCAGCCGCATCCTCGCCGGTCATGACACCGCCGACACCGTTGATGGGGATATCGACGGCCTGGGCAACCTCCCAGACCATGCGCACGGCGATGTGGTGGCACAGTGGACCCGAAAGGCCGCCCTTGGGTTTGGCAACGCGGGACTTGCGGGTGTGCACGTCAATGGCCATGCCCTGGATGGAATTGATGACCGAAAGTCCGTCGGCGCCTGCGGCCTCGAGGGCTTTGGCGATCTCGGCGACGTTGACCGGAGCCATCTTGACGAACAGCGGCTTATCGGTCACCTTGCGGCAGGCAGCCATAACGGAAGAGGCGCCCTCGGGCGTGGAGCCCATGGCGGCACCGCCGGCGGCGATATTAGGGCAGCTCACGTTGATCTCGTAGCCGGCAGCCCAGGGGCACAGCTCGACATACATCTCGAGTGCGCGGACAAACTCGTCAACGGAGTGCCCGGCAACCTGGCAAATGACCTGGCAACCGTCCTTGGACAGCTGCTCGAGCCACGGGCCGGACTCACGGGCAAAGGCGGCGACACCGGGGTTCTGCAGTCCAACGGAGTTGATCATACCGCCAGGAATCTCGGCCATGCGAGGCGCAGGGTTGCCCGGCCAGGGTTCGGCGGCACAGCCCTTGGTGGTAATGGCGCCCAGCTGGGAAACATCGAAGAAATTCTGGAACTGCCAACCGTAGCCAAAGGTACCGGCTGCGGTGTTGATGGGGTTCTGCATCTTGACGCCGCCGAAATCGACGGCCATGTTAACGGTACCCACTAGAAGACCACCACCTTGGAAGCATCGAACACGGGGCCGCACATGCAAGCACCCTTCATACCGTCGACCGTCTCGACATTGCAGGTGTTGCAGGCGCCAAAGCCACAGCTCATCATGCGCTCGAGGGACACCTCGCAGTACGCACCGGCCTCGGCGGCAGCGGCGGCGACTTTCTTCATCATGACAGCGGGGCCGCAGCTGGCGACGTAGTCGTAGCCGCCCTCGCCAAGCAGCTCAGCGGCAGGATCGGTGCAAAAACCGTGCGTGCCGAGCGAGCCGTCGTCGGTGCACACGTTGACCGTATCGCACAGCGCGCGGAACTCATCGACTCCCACGGCCTTGGACGCGGTGCCAAAGCCCAGGCACACGTCGACGGCCACACCCTGCTCGACGAGCATGCCGGCAAGGCACAGCACGGGCGGAACACCGATGCCGCCCGCAACGAGCAGCGCCTTCCTGGTGCCCTCGGGAACAAGCCAGCCGCGGCCGCCAGGGCCCAGCAGGTTAGAAGTGGAACCGGGGGCCATCTGCGACAGACGGCGGGTGTCGTCGCCCACGACGGCGTACCACAGCTCGACGGTGCCGGCCTGGGCGTCGGCGCGATAGAAGCTCAGGGGCACGCGAAGCAGCGAGGAAGCATCGCCGGGAACGGCGATATTCACGAACTGACCGGGCTTGAGCGCACTTGCAAGCTTGGGGGCCGAGATTACGAGCGAGAAGATGCCCTCGGCGATCTCCTTGTTCGAGACGACCTCGAAGTCGTGCATGCGTGCAGTGGAAGGTGTGGGCATAGACGCTCCAATCCCCCATGCGGTTGCATGGTTCAGGCGAACAGAAAGCGCGGAACCGCAAGGGCGCCGCGCACAAAAGCGATAAGGCTATGCTAGCAGATGCAGCCGTCGGCGAGCGTCTGCTTGCCACCGACAAATACATCGGTGGCACGACCGGTGAGCGTGCGGCCGGCAAAACCGGAGTTCTCGGCGCGCGACTCGTAACCGTCCTCGCCAACCGTCCAGGTTGCGGAGGGGTCGAACACGGTCAGGTCGGCGACAGAGCCCGCCTTGACCTGAACCTGGTCGAGGCCCAGGATCTCACGAGGCTTGATGGCCATGAGCTCGACCATGCGACCCATGCTCATCTTGCCCGTGTTGACCAGCTCGGTGAGCACGAGCGACAGCGAAGTCTCGAGGCCGATCATGCCGAAGGGCGCCAGCTCGAACTCGCGGGCCTTCTCCCACGGAGTATGGGGAGCGTGATCGGTGACGATAGCGTCGACGGTACCGTCGATGACGCCCTGACGGATAGCCTCGGCGTCCTCGTCGGTACGCAGCGGCGGGTTGACCTTGAGCGAGGTGTTGTAGGTCTCGTCCAGGTCGTTCTCGGTCAGGAACATGTGGTGCGGCGTGGCCTCGCAGGTGACCTGCACGCCAGCTGCCTTACCGGCACGCACGAGCTCCAGGCCATGGGCGGTGGAGATGTGCTGGATGTGCAGCTTGGCACCGGTCAGCTTGGCGATCTCGATGTCGCGGGCGATCTGGAGCTCCTCGCCGGCAGCCGGCCAGCCCTCGAGAGCCAGACGGGTCGAGACCTTGCCCTCGTTGATCTGGCCGTGGCCGACCAGGTCCTCGTCCTGGCAGTGGCTCATAAAGACCTTGCCGAACATCTTGCCGTAGTCCATGCAGCGACGGAGCATGCCCGCGCCCTGCACGCCACGACCGTCGTCAGTGAAGGCGACGGCGCCGTGGGCGACCATATCGCCCATCTCGGACATGGCCTCGCCCTTAAGGCCGCGGGTCATGGCACCAGAAGGATAGACGCGGCAGTGGCCGACCTCGGCAGCGCGGGACTTGACGAACTCCACGACGGTGCCGTTATCGGTGACGGGATCGGTGTTGGGCATGGCGCACACGCCGGTAAAGCCGCCCTTGGCAGCTGCACGGGTGCCGCTCTCGATGTCCTCTTTGACCTCGTAGCCGGGCTCGCGAAGGTGAACGTGCATATCCACCAGGCCGGGGACGAGATATTTGCCGGAAAGGTCGCGGACCTCGGCTCCCTCGACGGCGAGATTCTCGCCGACCTCGGCGATCTTATCGCCGTCAATCAGGACGTCAACGACACCGTCAAGCTCGACGGACGGGTCGACGACGTGGGCATTCTTAAGAAGCAAGGCCATTATCGGCACCTCCAAGCAGCAGATACAGGATAGCCATACGCACGCAGATACCGGCGTAGACCTGCTCCAGGATGACGGAGCGTTGCGGGTGGTCGGCCATATAGGAGTCGAACTCGACGCCGCGGTTGATGGGGCCCGGGTGACAGATGATCGCGTCGGGCTTCATGAGCTTCTCGCGGTCCTTGGTCAGGCCGAAGAGCTTGTGGTACTCACGAATGGTCGGGAACGGAGCGCCCTCGAGGCGCTCCTGCTGCACGCGCAGCATGTAGACGACGTCCAGCTCGGGGAGTACCGAATCGAGGTCGCTCGTCACGTGGTCGCAGCACAGGACCTCGGGCGCCGGCGGCAGCAGCGTGCCGGGGGCGACGGCGTAGGTCTCGCAGCCCATGATCTTAAGGGCGGGGATCAGCGAGCCGCAGACGCGGGAGTGCGCGATATCGCCGACGACGGCGGCCTTAAGACCGTGGAAGTCGCCCTTGTGCTCCCAGATGGTGTACAGGTCGAGCAGGGCCTGCGTGGGATGGTTGTGCTTGCCGTCGCCGGCGCAGATGACGCTCGCGGGCGAGTTCTGCGTGACGATGTAGGGAGCACCGGCGTGCTTATCGCGAACGACGATGCAATCAATCTTGTAGGCGTTGAGGGTCTCGACGGTGTCGACGAGGCTCTCGCCCTTGACCGTGGAGGTCGAGGAGCCGCCAAAGTTGAGGCTGTCGGCCGAAAGACGCTTCTCGGCGAGCTCGAAGGAGCTGCGGGTGCGCGTCGAAGGCTCGTTGAACATGTTGACGATGGTCTTGCCCTTGAGCGTGGGGACCTTCTTGATCGCACGCTCATTGACCTCGGAGAACGCCTTGGCGGTCTCGAGGATGAGCTTGATGTCCTCTTCGGAGTACTCGGTAATGTCGATCAGGTGCTTATGGTTGAACGCCACGGTACTACTCACCTCCCAGCGGCGCGGAGCCCACGTGGGAACCCGGCGCGACGTCGTTAATCTCGACAGCGGTGCGGCCGTCTACTTCCTTCATATATAGGTGCACGTTCTCCTCATGCGACGAGGGAACGTTCTTGCCGACAAAGTCCGGCGAGATGGGGAGCTCACGGTGACCGCGGTCAACGAGAACTGCCAGCTCGATGCGGCTCGGACGGCCCAGGTCCATGACGGCATCCAGAGCGGCGCGGATAGTACGGCCCGTATACAGGATGTCGTCCACCAGCACGACGCGCTTGCCGTCGACGCTGAAGGGAATGTTGGTAGCGTGGATCGCGGGAGCGAAATTGGTCGCATAGTCATCGCGGTAGAAGCTGATGTCCAGGCTGCCGAGCGGAACGTCGACGCCCTCGATCTCCTTGATCTCCTCGGCGAGCTTCTTTGCCAGAAGGTCGCCGCGCGTGACGATGCCGACCAGAGCGAGGTCTTCACAGCCCTCGTTGCGCTCGAGAATCTCGTGCGCGATACGGGTCATCGCTCGATTGACGGCGGTCTCGTCCATGATGACCGCCTTGGGGGAAGTCGTGCCCATCGATCTCCTTCCTCACATGTCTTGACTGCTGACACAGTCAAAAAAAAATAGATGCCCGACCGCTTAAAGCGGACCAGACACCCACAGGAAGGGCTGCTCTTTGGCAGCTATGTAATTCCATGTGGGTATCTCGTACCCCTTTAATGGTCAAGGGATAGTGTAGCCAACCTCGAGCTTAATTGCGAGCATAAATACAGGGCAATCCGTAAACGGGCGCAGGCGCTCCATAAACCTATATATATTTGTGGGACGAGCTTGAAAACGCACGCACGAGCTGGCATAATCCCCTCTGCTGCACGCAAATCGGATCTACGTCCAGGGCCGTGGCGTGAGCACTATCGCCAAAAGAGGAATATCTCTGTGTAGATTGCGCACAGAGACATGCTTCTGTGCTATAGTTCAGGCTTGTTTGTTAACGCGACATGTTCGTTTGTCGCCCAAGGAGGGTCAGTTATGTCCAAAGTTTGCGAAGTTTGCGGTAAGCACCCCGTTGCCGGTCGCTCCATCAGCCACTCTCACCGCGTCACCAACCGTAAGTTCCGCCCCAACATCCAGCGCGTCTACGTCGTCGTCGATGGTCACCGTCGCAAGATGAACGTTTGCTCCACCTGCCTCAAGTCCGGCAAGGTTGCGCGCTCCTAAATAAGGTCTTACCAACAACCGCCAAGATGGATATGTTTTCCGATTTGGACGGATTCAACAGTGCTTTCAGAG
>URVD01000063.1 GCA_900551195.1 uncultured Collinsella sp. | reverse complement strand
AGTTCCGCACGCAAAGAAGGCCACTTAATGTGGCCTTCGTCTTGCGCAGGACTGTCCGAAATAGCGAGCAAATGCCCAAGCGGCCCTCTCGGTTCAGCCAAGTTGACGTAGCTGAGATGCAGCGCGCGGCCTGCTCGCTCCTCGAAGTTCTTAGCGGAAATAATTCGAGCTGCAGCTGCGATTTACTTGCGATAGCGGTTGAGCTGCAACAAAGTTTTTATTGGACCTCGAACCCTATACTCGATGTTCGCTTCGTTCATTGAGTTACCCTTTGCATGAGGCCGGGACATATCGTCCCGCCCGCAGTTTCGCAGGCCGCAGGCCGAGAATGTTTGAGGACGGGATGATATGTCCCGGCCTCCCGGGAGAGTTACCTATGAACTACGCGAACATTAAGTATTTCGACATTGCTGATGGGGAAGGCGTTCGTACTTCTCTGTTTGTGAGTGGGTGCCGTCGTGGGTGCAAGAACTGCTTTAACTCTGTCGCGTGGGACTTTGCTGCGGGCGAGCCCTTTGATCGTGCCGTCGAGGACAAGATTATCGAGAGCCTCGATCATCCCTTTATTGACGGCCTGACGATTCTGGGCGGAGAGCCCATGGAGCCCGAGAACCAGGCGGGGCTCGTTGAGTTTGTCGAGCGTGTTCGTGCCGCTTATCCTGCGGGGTCAGGAAAGACCATTTGGTGTTTTACCGGCGACGTGCTCGAGGAGCTTATGCCGGGTGGTCGTCACCATACCGAGGTCACGGACCGTATCCTTGCCTGCCTCGACATGTTGGTGGATGGCCCGTTTGTTCAGGATCTTTATGATATCTCGTTGCGCTTTAGGGGCTCGAGTAACCAGCGTGTGATCGATATGAACGCTACGCGCGACCGCGCCGTGCGTGAGGGCGTTGCGCTTTGCGACGCTGTGGAGCTTTGGCGGGACGATCCGGTCTATTCGACCCATACTATGTAGCTTGTGGCCGATGCCGGAGGGCGTGGTACCATAGCGCGAACGCAAAATCGGAAAAGTGAGGCCCAGATGGTCGATCAGGAAAAAGTCGAGGCCGCCATTAAGCTGTTGCTTGAGGGCATAGGCGAGGACCCAACTCGTGAGGGCCTGCTGGAGACCCCGGCGCGCGTTGCCCGTATGTATGGTGAGATCGCTGGCGGTATGGACCAGAGTGCCGAGGAGCACCTGTCCAAAACCTTTGCCGTCGCTTCGAACGACTTGGTTATTGAGCGCGACATCACGTTTTACTCGCTGTGCGAGCATCATCTGCTGCCGTTTTACGGCAAGGCTGCCATTGGCTATATCCCCAACGGCCGTGTCGCAGGGCTTTCTAAGCTTGCCCGCACGGTAGAGGTCTACGCCCGTCGTCTGCAGCTGCAGGAGCAGTTGTGCGCACAAGTTGCCGATGCCCTCATGGAGTATCTCGCTCCCCAGGGAGCGATTGTGCTCATGGAAGCTGAGCATATGTGCATGACCATGCGCGGCGTGCAAAAGCCTGGCACCAAGACCGTGACGCTCGCTCGTCGCGGCGTCTTTGAGGCCGATCCGGCGCTCGAGGAGCGATTCTTTAGGATGCTGGGACGCTAACTATGAGAGTCGTCAACGACTTTGCATCGAAGACCGATGAGGGAACGCCTCGTCGCGGCTTTATGGCTTCGGGCCTGACTCCCTTTGGTGCCATGCCTCGCATTGATTACATCTGTGCCAACGGACTGTTCCGGCGGCATCTGGGCAACATTGCACAGTTGGAATCGGGGCGCATCTTCTGCCGCCACGGTATTGACCACCTGCTGGATGTCGCTCGCATTATGTGGATCAAGAATCTCGAGGAACAGCTCGAATTTGACCGCGAGGTCATCTACGCCACGGCACTTCTTCACGATATCGGCAAAGATGAACAGTATGAATCGGGTATATCCCATGATGTTGCAAGCGAACGCGTCGCTGATGCGATTCTCGGCGGCATGCCCGATGATGTGGCGTTTGAGCCGGCCGATGCCGCAGCCATTAAGACGGCCATTCTGGGCCATCGAAAGCTGCGCGTGAACAGCCAGCCGCTCGAGCGTCTGCTCTATGCAGCCGACAAAGCGTCGCGCGCCTGCTTTGCATGCCCCGCGCGCAATGCTTGCAACTGGAGCGATGATAAAAAGAACCTGTCGATTCGCGTGTAGTTAGTTTACGCGGTCGGGGTTCTAAACGAAGGAGACGATCGCGATGAGTAACAAGAAACTGCCCGAGAATGCAACCAAGACTGAAGGTGCCGAGCTCGCCCGCCGTGGAAGGGGCGAAATATCCACCGCAACGGCGGTGCCCCACGTGAGCTATGACGACCTGCGCCATGCCGACCGCATTACTATCGACGGTCTCGAGGTCTTTGCCAACCACGGTGTGTATCCCGAAGAGAACGCCCTTGGCCAGAAGTTCATCGTGTCCCTGGTGCTCTATGCCGACCTGCGTGCAGCGGGGGAGCACGATAACCTGGACGCTTCGATTGACTACGGCTCGGTGTGCCACGATGTCGATGGCTATCTGCGCGAGCATACGTTTAAACTCATCGAGGCGGCAGCCGAGGGTGTGGCCCAGATGCTGCTGCGTCGTTACCCCTTGCTGCTTGGTGTGCGCATAAAGCTCGATAAGCCGTGGGCGCCCGTCGGTCTTCCCCTGGCAAGCTGCGGCGTCGAGATCGAGCGCGTGCGCTAGTCGACGCTAGAGCTTATTGAGGGGTGGCTGCTTGAGCCGCTGCGACAGAGCTTTATTGTTGGGGCAGTACGTGTCGAGCAGGGCGTGAAACCGCTGATTGTGGCTTGGCTCGAGCAGATGGACGAGCTCGTGGGCGACAACCATGTCGAGACACTCGATGGGATAGGCGGCAAGTTCGCGTGCGATGCGAATGGCGCCGGTTTTGGGTGTGCATGAGCCCCAGCGCGTTTTCATGCTGCGCACGGAGACGCGGGCCACGGTGACGCCCATTGCGATTTCGTACGCGTGCACGATGTCGCGTAGCGCTGCGGTGACCTCGGATGCATAGAGTTGGTCGATGCGGGTCTGGAGTTCTTTGGGCGTTAGGCCGTCAAGGGCTGTGCGCTGCTTTGCCTGCGCGCGCCCACTTGGTTCGTCGGCACCTATAAAACTTGCGAAGGTGGCCTGTTTGGGTCGCGATGCGGGTGATGCAAAGTTGTGATCGAGTGCATCCTGTACCGTAATGGGCTTGCCCCAAAGTGCAATGATGGACGAGGGACTGAGTGACTCTCGCGCCGTCGCCTGACTTTGCTCACGCTGGGCAAGTCGGCTGATAGTCCAGGCGCTGTTGCGCTTCACAAACGCTTCGATACGCTCGCGGCTGGCGCCGAGCGGCGCGCTGGCGTGGACCTCACCGCTCGATGTGACGCGTAGGTTGAAGTTCTTGACGCGCTTTTTGGTAACGACGACAGGGATGGGCGTCCCATCCGGTCGGGGTACGGAAATCGTAAACTGCTGCGTCAAAAGCGGTCCTTCAGATTGGGGACGGGCCGGCATGTCGACCGTTCGGCATGCCGGCCCGCTCAAGGGATGTGAAATTAATAACGCTCAAAGAAGGCAAGCGCGTTGTCGCTGCAGAGCTTCTGCATCACGGTCTTGCCAAAGTGCTTGGAGAGCATGTTCTGGAACTCGGGCATCTTGCTGGCATCGGAGAGGAAGGCGGGCACCGTGGCACCGTCCCAGTCGCCGCCGAGTGCGATGACGTCCTCGCCGCCCAGGTCGAGCCAGTGCTCGATATGTGCCGCCAGCTGGTCGAAGGTGACGTCTGCGGCGGTCTTGTCGGTTGCGTCGTTGGAAAGGAACTCGCTGCAGTAGTTGAGGCCGACGATACCGCCCATGTCGCGAATAGTGCGGAACTGGTCGTCGGTGAGATTGCGCTTGACGCCACAAACCGCACGGGAGTTGGAGTGGCTGGCGACGAAGGGACGCGTGGCGTGGGCGACAACCTCGTCAAAGCACTCATCGTTGAGGTGGGAGACGTCAAGCACCATGCCGGCGTGCTCCATCTGCGTAAGTGCCTCGATGCCGGCGGCGGTGAGGCCGGCGTGGGTATCGTGTCCACTCGCGAGCGGTCCCTGCGCATTCCAGCTGAGCGATGACATGAGTACGCCCAAGCTCTTGAGCACCTCGATCAGCGCGGGGTCCTCGGCAAAGAACGTGGCGTTTTCGATGGTGTGGATGCAAGCGACCTTGCCGTCCTTGAGCGCGGGGCGGATGTCTGCGGCGCTGCGCACGTTGACCATACTGTCGTGGTTGAGCATTGCCTGGCCGCTCATATGCGCCATGATCTGCGCCTGGAAGCGCGCGGCGTGGGCGGTGGGAATCTCGTCGGGGACAAACGTGGCGAAGCACTGTGCCCATGGCGTGTTGCCGATCTTTGCGAGCGAGATGGCGCAGGCGTTACCCTCGATGAGGTCGAAATCCTGCGGATGCGTTTCGTCGCCGGGGAAATAACCGTCGGTACCGGCGGTAAAGCGCAGGTCGAGATCGAGTGTGGCCCAGCCGATGCGGTCGGCGGTGTCGCAATGTAGGTCAAATACGGGATATGCCATGGTTCCTCCGGTTGCAGCGTTTCTTTGCAAACTGTCTTTGAATTGTATGACTAGGGTATAGTTAGCGCCATATGTTCACGGCGGCCCGCGTTGTGCGCCGCCCTTATCACGGAGGTTACCATGTCCAACCAGGGCAAGAAGGTCAAGACCCATTATCGCGGCACGCTCGACGACGGCACGCAGTTCGATAGCTCCTACGATCGCGGCGAGCCGCTGGAGTTCACCTGCGGCGCCGGTCAGATGATCAAGGGCTTCGACGCCGCTGTTGTCGACATGCAGGTGGGCGAGAAGAAGACCGTGCACATTCCTGCTGCCGATGCCTACGGCGAGCACAATCCCGAGATGGTTATTACCTTCCCGGCCGAGCAGGTTCCCAACATCGAGCAGATCGAGAAGGGCATGAAGCTTTTCCTGTCCACGCCGAGCGGTATGCCCGTCCCCGCCGTGGTCATCGACGTAACGCCCGAGGCCGTGACGCTCGATGCCAACCACGAGCTTGCCGGCAAGGACCTCAACTTTGATATCGAGCTCGTCGAGGTCGAGGGTTAGAGCATGCCTGAGCGCTTGGTTTCGACGACATGCTTGGGAAATCTCAACGATCCGTCCTATGAACTCCTGCTTCGCCGGAAGTTGGGCGGCGTCTTTGAAGTTGACGAGCTGCTGCTCGATTGGGACCAGGCTGATGTATGCACGTTTGTGGGCGTGACGGAGCTGGGGCGCACGGTCGATGTTCGGCTGGATACTGCCGACGGCGGTCGTTTTGTCGACGGCGACGTGCTCGCCATTGACCGTTCGGGCGTGGTGCCCGTGGCGGTTGTCGTGCGCCTGCGCAGCGCCGAGGTTTATTTGGTCGAAGTTGACCGCATGGACCCGATTGCGCTCGCGCATGCGTGCTGGGAGATCGGCAATATGCATGCGCCGCTTTTTCGAGGCGATTCGGACGAGCATACCGTGCGCATGTATACGCCGGTGCAGCCTGTTTTGGGCCGCATGCTCCGGGGCGTCGAGGGCGTTCGGCTCTCGACGGTTACCCGTGAACTCGATTCGGACCGGCGCTTTGCGTCGAGTGCGGCGGATGCCGTTGTGAGTATGGCTCCAGACTTTACGATCGTAAAGAAGGCGCGCGGTTAACGTGCGTATAAGTAAGACGGACTTTGAGAGGCAACTATTCAAAGTCCGTCTTTCTGTTGATGAGATGCTGTGGGGGAAAGCATATGGGTCTTGAAGGAATCAAGCTGATTGCATGCGATTTGGACGGCACGTTGCTGCATCCGGGGGAGCGCGAGCCGCGTTCCGAGGCCTTTGAACTCATCGATGAACTGCATCGTCGCGGTATCGTGTTTATGCCGGCGAGCGGCCGTCAATATGCGAGCTTGCGCTACCTGTTTGCCCCGGTGGCCGATGAGCTCGCCTATGTATGCGAAAACGGAGCCCTGGTGATGAGCGGGGGGCGTGCCGCTGTCAAGCGTTCCATGGAGCGTAGCCTTGCTATGGATATCGCGAATGCCGTGGTTGCGTATCCCCATGCCGACGTGACCCTTTCATGTGAGGGACACCTCTACACCATGAGCGGCAACGATGCGTTCGTCGACCATTTGCGCTATGAGGTCCACTGCGATGTGGCGGTGGTCGACCGCCCCGAGGATATCGAAGAGGACGTCATTAAGATTGCCTTCCAGACGCCCGAGGTGAATCAGCCGGCGGCCCTGGAGTATTTCGAGCGCCTCTTTAGCGACCGTGTTGCCGTGATGACGTCGGGAACCGAATGGACGGACTTTATCGGTTTTGGTTCGGGCAAGGGCTCCGCGCTTGCCGATTACGGTCGTGCCCTGGGTATTTCGCCCGATGAGATGATGGCGTTTGGCGATAACGAGAACGACCGCGACATGCTCAACGTCGTGGGCCATCCCTATCTGATGGAGAGCTGCAACCCCTCTATGCGTGGCATTAACGACCGCGTCCGCTACGTGCGCACGGTCGAAGAGGAATTGCATCGCCTGCTCGCTGAGTAGATATTTGGGACATGCCTAGAAGTCTATTTTTTGCTGCAAAGCGCGGAAAGGTGGATTTTAAGGCATGTCCCGAACATCTACCGGCAGTCGGGGCAGAGACCCTCGAAGATGGTGTAGTGCGACGTGACGTGCCAGTCGATTTGCTCGGACGCCTTGGCGTCGAGCTGGGCATCGAAGGGGAGCGGTACGTCGATGACGCGGCTGCACGAGGTGCAGATGATATGCGCATGCGGCTCGATCGTGCGATCGAAGCGGCTGCCGCCCGGCGTCTTAATAGAGAGAATCTCCCCTGCGTCGGCTAAGAGATTGAGGTTGCGGTAGACCGTGCCGCGGCTGATTTTGTCGTCCTGTTCGCGCACGACGTTGTAGATTTCGTCGGCGGTGGGATGGTTATAGCTTTGGCGCACGGCGTCAAGAACTAGCTTTCGCTGCCTGGTATTCCTTCTTTGCACCGCCATGCGCCTCGCCTCTTTTCTATTAACGGTCGTAGGTAAATGATACCGTATTTAGCACACAATACTAATAATGAGGACTGAAACCGTCTTCATTGGCAAGTGGGGCTCGGGCCTGGGCGTCTACGAGGCGAAAACGCGTTCCCATGCGCTCGTAGGAGGCATGAAGCGCCTCGAGATGAGATAGGACGTTTGCCGGAGCTCCCTGTATCTCCATCTCGACTGAACCGTCTTCCATGTTGCGCACCCAGCCGGTGAGTGCGCGTGCCTGCGCGAGGTTGGTGTTGGTAAAGCGAAAACCAACGCCTTGGACTTGCCCCGCCCAGCGCAGGAAATAGCGCAGGGGAGTGTCTTGAGTGGCCTCGTCGCTTGCGAGTACGGTAAGCCTGCGGCGCAGCTCGAGCTCGACGTTTGATGGTTTTTGAGGCTCTCGACTGCCGCCGGTGACGCTGGAGAAGAACGTATCGAAGAAGCCCATCGCTATGCCTGCTTGCCTGCGTCGGCCGGGAAGGTTATGCCGGCCTGCTGGCGCACGGCATCCATGATGCGCAGTGAGACGAGCGTGACATCGCGGTAGTGGCCAAGCTCGTGACGTCCTGCCGGGGTCTCCCAAATCTCTTCCTTAACGTTATCGATGCCGCCGATGGCGGTGATAAAGTCCGTGAGTTCGTATTCCATAGTGTTGCTCGATTTGGGCAGGTCGAGCACGCGGCCGTTGTCGCCCTGTTCGCGCGGTGCCTCGGTCGCCGAGCCGCGTACGACATCGCCGCGATAGTCGATGCGGACGTTGCGGGGCGTGGACAGATGGTCGATCTGGATAGTGCCACGCTCGCCTTCGATCTGCGAGGGCAGCAGGTCATTCGTAATTTTGGAGTGCGCGAGCTCGACGGAGATACGGCCACCGCCGTAGCTGGCGAGGATGGAACCGCAGCCGTCGATGGGGCCGTGCGTGAGCTGTCGCGTGGTGGGGTCGAGCAGAGTAGTCATGCTCGTAAGGCCGGAGGGCATGCCGAAAATCTCGACCATGGGCTCGACGGCGTAGACGCCAATGTCCATGAGGGAACCCGATGCCATATTGCAGTCGAAGATATTGGTGGCGCGTCCCGCGAGAATCTCGTTGTAGCGCGAGGAATACTTGCCAAAGCGCAATGAGGCGCGGCGGATGGGGGCGATCTCGCCCAGGGCGTCCTCGATGGCGTGGAAGGCGGGATCGTGGAGGGGACGCATGGCCTCGAGAGCCACGACACCTGCTGCCTCGGCAGCGCGGAAGACTTCCAGCGCCTGCGCTTCGGTGGCGCAGAAGGGTTTCTCGACGATGACGTGCTTGCCACCGGCGATGCAGGCAAGGGCCTGCTCGTAGTGAAGTGCGTTAGGGCTGCCGATATAGACGGCGTCGACGTCGACGGCGGACGCAAGCTCGTCAAGTGCGGTGAAGTTACGTTCGCCGCCGTGTTCGGCGGTAAAGGCAGTACCGCGATTGGCGTCGCGCGAAAGCGTGCCCACAAACGCGGCTTGGTCGTTGGCGTTGACGACTTGGATAAAGTCGTCGGTGATCATGGATGTGCCGATGGTCGCGATGCGCAGCATACGTCCCCCTTGCGTTGTTTGGTCTACAGGATGAGTGTAGCGCGTGGGGATATAAAGCTGCGCGAAAACGCTATTACAGGTCGCTCTCGTTAAAGCCGGTGTCGATATCGAGGTTGCTGCCGTCGGCCGCCGTGGTGGCGAGCTCATCGCAGCGCTCGTTGAGCTCGTGACCGGCGTGACCCTTAACCCAGATGAACTCAACCTTGTGCTTGCTTTTGGCGGCGAGTAGGCGCTCCCACAGATCGCGGTTCTTGACGGGCTGCTTGTTGGCGGTTTTCCATCCGCGCTTTTTCCAGCC
>URVD01000062.1 GCA_900551195.1 uncultured Collinsella sp. | reverse complement strand
AGCCCGAGCCCGAGCCGGCAGAGCCCACGACGGCTGACCTCTACGCCCGTCGTCCCCGCAAGCGCAAGGCCGTCGTCGACCAGCTCGCTCGCGAGCTCGAGGCCGAGGACGCTGCCGAGACTGCTGCCGCCGACGCCCCGAAGGGAGGCGATGAGTAATGCCTATCGGACCTGCTCGTATGCCGCTCTTCGATCACTTGGGAGAGCTCCGTCGCCGCCTGACCATCGTGGTCGTGTCGGTGTTTGCCGCCGCCATCGTGCTGTACTTTGCCACGCCCGTGGTGCTCGATATCCTGGAAGACCCCATCCGCTCGTTTGTGCCGGACGGTAAGTTCTACATCACCACCACACTCGGCGGCTTTGGCCTGCGCTTCTCGCTGGCCATCAAGATGGCCGTGGTCATGTGCACGCCCATGATCATCTGGCAGATCCTGGCATTTTTCCTGCCGGCGCTGCGCCCCAACGAGCGCAAGTGGGTCGTGCCCACGGTGCTCGCCTCGACGGTGCTGTTCTTCCTGGGTGCCATCTTCTGCTACTTCATCATCATCCCGGCGGGCTTTGAGTGGCTCATCGGCGAGACCTCGGCCGTCGCTACGGCGCTGCCCGACCTGGAGAACTACGTCAACATGGAGCTGCTCTTTATGATCGGCTTTGGTGTGGCGTTTGAGCTGCCGCTCATCATCTTCTATCTGTCCGTCTTTCACATCGTGTCCTATGCGGCCTTCCGTAGTGCCTGGCGCTACGTGTACGTAGGCCTGCTTGTGGGCTCGGCTGTGATTACGCCCGACGGCTCGCCCGTTACGCTGGGTCTCATGTATGGCGCCCTGCTCTCGCTCTACGAGATTTCGCTCGCCATCGCTCGCGTGGTCATTACCGCGCGCGAGGGCAAGGAGGGCCTGTTCGTGAGCCGTCTGGACCTGTTCTCGGACGACGAGGACGACGAGGAGTAAATCGGTATGCACGAGGTTGGCATTGTCAACGGCATACTCGATACAGTGATTCGCGCGGCGCGTGGGGCGGGGGCCTCGCGCGCCGTTTTGGTAACGCTGCGTATCGGGGATATGACCGAGGTCGTGCGCGAGGCGCTTGACTTTGCGTGGGAGACGTTTCGCGACGAGGACCCGCTCACGCGCAGCTGCGAGCTTGCCGTGGAGGAAGTCCATCCACAAAGCGAGTGTCTGGACTGCGGTGAGGTCTTTGAGCACGACCGTTTCCATTGCCGTTGTCCCCAATGTGGCGGTGCCAACGTGCGTCTGCTGCATGGCCGCGAACTCGACATCGCAAGTATCGAGATCGAGACCCCCGACGATTAGCACGCTCGCCATCTAGCGATGGGGTATAAAAGGGCCAAAGTAAGGAGCGCTAAGTATGGCCGAGAAAACGATTGATATCGCGTCGCCGATTCTGTCGCGCAACGAGCGCCTGGCAGATCAGCTGCGTCAGCGGTTTGAGCAGACGAACACCTACGTGATCAATGTGCTGTCGAGCCCTGGCTCGGGTAAGACCACCACGATTCTGGGCACCAACGAGCGCCTGCGTGACAAAGCCAGCCTGCGCTGTGCCGTTATCGAGGGCGATATCGCCTCGGACGTCGACGCCATCACCATGAAGGAAGCCGGCATGCCCGCCATCCAGATCAACACGGGCGGCCTGTGCCACCTCGAGGGCAACATGATCATGGAGGCCGTCGACGCCTTCGACCAGGCCGTCGGTCTGGAGAACATCGACGTCATCTTTATCGAAAATGTGGGTAACCTGGTCTGCCCGGTCGACTTTGACCTGGGCGAGAACCTGTCCATCATGATCCTCTCGGTGCCCGAGGGCGACGACAAGCCCATCAAGTACCCGGGCATCTTCCAGCACGCCGGCGCGCAGCTGCTCAATAAGGTCGACGTGGCCCCGGCTTTCGATTTTGACATGGATAGGTATACTAAGACACTCGATGACCTCAATCCGCAGGCGCCGCGGTTTGCCGTGAGCGCGCGCAAGGGCGAGGGCATGGATGCCTGGTGCGATTGGCTCATCGGGCAGATTGAGCAAGCAAGGGCGTAAGTCGGCCGCCAAGAGGGCGGGCGCAGCCGCAGACACACGAGATAGGAGCCTCTTTTGAAGCTCATCATCGCTGAGAAAAACGACGCCGCGCGTCAGATCGCCGAGCGTCTGTCCACGGGCAAGCCCAAAAAGGACAAGGTGTACAACACCGCCATCTACCGTTTTGAGTGGAAGGGCGAGGAGTGCGTGACGATCGGCCTTGCCGGTCACATCCTGGCACCCGATTTTTGCGACAGTGTGCTGTTCGATAAAAAGTTGGGCTGGTATTCGGTCACGGAGGACGGCGAAATGCTGCCGGCCGATATGCCCGATGGCCTGGCCCGCCCGCCCTACGACACCAAGCGCAAGCCGTTCCTTGCCGATGGCATTTCCATCAAGGGCTGGAAGCTCGAGAGCCTGCCCTATCTCACCTGGGCACCCGTCATTAAGCTGCCGGCCGAGAAGGAACTCATCCGCTCGCTCAAGAACCTCGCCAAAAAGTCCGACAGTGTCATCATCGCCACGGACTTCGATCGCGAGGGCGAGCTGATCGGTTCGGACGCCCTCAACAAGGTGCGCGAGGTGGCGCCCGACTTGCCGGTTGCCCGCGCCCAGTATTCTTCGTTTACCAAGGCCGAGATCACGCAGGCCTTCGATAACCTTGTCTCGCTCGACCAGAACCTGGCCGACGCCGGCGAGAGCCGTCAGCACATCGACCTCATTTGGGGTGCGGTGCTCACGCGCTACCTGACGCTCGCCAAGTTTGGCGGCTTTGGCAACGTGCGTTCCGCCGGCCGCGTGCAGACGCCGACGCTTGCCCTGGTGGTCGAGCGCGAGCGCGAGCGCATGGCGTTTGTGCCCGAGGACTATTGGCAGATCCGCGGCATGGGCGCCGCACAGGGTACTGCCGAGGACGATCGCTTTAAGATCGCGCACAAGACGGCGCGCTTTACCGACAAGGATGCTGCTGAGACGGCGTACGGTCACGTTGACGGCGCTACGACGGCAACCGTCGCCGCGGTGACCAAGCGCTCGCGTAAGCAGCAGCCGCCCACGCCGTTTGCGACGACCTCGCTGCAGGCTGCCGCCGCGGCCGAGGGCATCTCACCTGCGCGTACCATGCGCATCGCCGAGTCCCTCTACATGGCCGGTCTCATCAGCTACCCGCGTGTCGATAACACCGTGTATCCCGCGACGCTCGATCTGGGCGCCGTGGTGAGCGACCTGGCAAAGATCAACCCGGCGCTGGCGCCCGTGTGCAAAAAGGTGCTCGCCGGCCCCATGAAGCCCACGCGCGGCAAGGTCGAGACCACCGACCACCCGCCTATCTACCCCACGGGCGAGGGCGATCCGTCCACGCTCGACGGCGGCCAGCGCAAACTCTATGACCTCGTCGCCCGTCGCTTCCTGGCAACGCTCATGGGGCCCGCGACCATCGAGAACACCAAGCTCGAGCTCGACGTCAACGGCGAGCCGTTCGTGGCTTCGGGCGACGTGCTCGTGACCCCGGGCTTCCGCGAGGCATATCCGTACGGCCTCAAGCGCGACGAGCAGATGCCGCCGCTTGAGCAGGGCGACACGGTCGACGTGTTCGACATTAAGCTCGAGGCCAAGCAGACCGAGCCGCCCGCGCGCTACAGCCAGGGCAAGCTCGTGCAGGAGATGGAAAAGCGCGGCCTGGGCACCAAGTCCACGCGCGCGAGCATCATCGAGCGCCTGTATGCCGTGCGCTATCTCAAAAATGATCCCGTTGAGCCGAGCCAGCTGGGCATCGCCATCATCGACGCGCTGTCGCAGTTTGCCCCGCGCATCACGAGCCCCGATATGACCAGCGAGCTCGACGGCGACATGACCCGCGTGGAGCGCGGCGAGGATACCGAAGAGCATGTCGTGACGCACTCGCGCGCGCTGCTGGCCGGCGTGCTCGACGAGCTGCTCAAGCATACGCAGGAGCTCGGCGACGCCATCAGCGACGCCGTCACGGCTGATGCGCGCGTGGGCGCCTGCCCCAAGTGCGGCAAGGACCTGGTTATGAAGACGAGCGCCAAGACCCGCGGCAGCTTTATCGGCTGCATGGGTTGGCCCGACTGCGACGTGACCTATCCGGTGCCGAGTGGCGTCAAGGTGAGCCCGCTCGAGGGCGAGGCCGCCGTGTGCCCCGAATGCGGTGCGCCGCGCATCAAGTGTCAGCCGTTCCGCCAGAAGGCTTTCGAGATCTGCGTGAACCCCACGTGCCCCACCAACTACGAGCCCGATCTTAAGGTGGGCGAGTGCAAGGTGTGTGCCGAGGCCGGACGTCACGGCGACCTGATCGCGCACAAGAGCGAGAAGAGCGGCAAGCGCTTTATCCGCTGCACCAACTACGATGACTGCGGCGTGAGCTATCCGCTGCCGGCGCGTGGCAAGCTCGAGGCGACGGGCGAGACCTGTCCCGAGTGCGGCGCCCCCATCGTGGTGGTCAACACGGCGCGCGGTCCGTGGCGTATCTGCGTCAACATGGACTGCCCGACCAAGGAGAAGAAGCCCGCCCGCGGTCGCAAGACCACAACCAAGGCGAGCACGGCAAAGAAGACGACGGCTAAGAAAGCCACTGCCGCCAAGAAGACGACCGCGAAGAAGTCGACTGCCAAGAAAACAGCCGCCGACAAGTAACGGCGCAGTCGAAACATTGCCCAAAAAAACGAGCGAGGACCCCGCGATCCTCGCTCGTTTTTTTGACCGGCAGTTAGGGACGTTCCTTTTTCTGCCGGCAGTTTAGGAACGTCCCTAACTGCCGGCTCGGGAACGACAAAGCGCTAGTTCACCTCGACAGGCTTGGCGCCGGGATAGCGCTCCTCAAAGTCTAGGCGGTACTTATTGTCATTGGTGCCCGCCACGTTGTCGCGCGACAGCGGCGCCACGATCTCATTCTTGTGGTCCGCGGGCTTTGCGTATTTTAAGCTGATCTCCCAGGCATCGCAGATCGCGTCGATGCGGTGATCCAGGTCGTCATACAGGGCAACGATGTCTTTCCAGGAGCTGTAGTTCTTAGAGCTCATGGGGACGTCCAGGTCCTCGACGATATCGTAGTACTGCTCGATGGTGTCTTCCGTGCGCTCGGCGACGTCGGCGAGATTTTGACGGGTGGTTCGATCCTCTTCCAGATAGTTGCCGTTGAAGTTCTGCGCGCAGCCACGGACCTGGCTGTCGAGATCTTCGAGCAGGTCGTAGTATTCGCTCAGGCGGCGGTAGAGATCCTGCTCGGAGAGCGTTGCTGCGCCGCCATCCTCGTCGTCATCGTTGTAAAGGCTATTGGGGTCGCCGAGGGGCTTAAGGTCATCATCGTCAACATCGTAGTGCAGCTTGGTAACCTCGGCGGTCGTCTGCGTGGCAGCGTTGTCGAAAGGCTTGATCACAAAGAAAACGACCAGGGCGATGATGATTGCCACCAGCACAACGATAACGGCGATAAGCAGCTTGGTGTCGCTCTTTTTGGCGGCGGGGGCCTGCGGTGAATCAGGCGCGTATGCGGACGCCGGTTGCTGTTGGGTTGAGATGCCCGCGACGGGTATGCGCTGCGTGGTCTCGACGGCCTCGGTCCTTGCGGCAGGGTCGGGGCTATAGGCGAGGGAGTCATCCGCCTTGGCTTGCGGCGTATCAAGGGAGCCGGTCTGCTCAAAAGCGGGCTGGCTATCGCTCGCGGCTGTTTGCTCAACGGGTGCACCGCACGAGGTGCAGAACTTGGCATCATCTGCAAGAAGCTTGCCGCACGAGGCGCAATACCGAGACATTGCCACTCCTTTCGCCACATTTCAATGCAATATGACGATTATACCCAGCGTCCAAAATTACCCATCATAAGTTGCGGTGAAATAGGGACTGTTTGGCGGTCTCAGAGCTTCAATCAGTCCCTATTTCACCGCAACTTTGGAAAGGCACCTTTAGCCATTGGGGACGCGCCGAGCACTGGGGTATCATGGCTTGGTTGATATATCCGCATTTACGCGCCTTGTAGGAAGGGGCTGCGCCCATGGCTTTTGAGCCCGCTCAACATAGCTTTATCACGCTCGAGGGCGTCGACGGTGCCGGCAAGTCCACGCAGGCGCGCCTGCTTGCCCGTGCACTCGAGCTCGCTGGCCATCAGGTTGTGACCCTGCGCGAGCCGGGCGGTACCGCCATCAGCGAAAAGATCCGCGCTCTGCTGCTCGACCCCGTCAATACGGCGATGGGCGACACCTGCGAGTTGCTGCTCTACGAGGCGGCGCGCGCACAGTTGGTGCACGAGGTCATCGCGCCCGCCCTCGCGGCCGGCAAGGTGGTCCTGTGCGACCGCTTTTACGATTCCACGACATGCTACCAGGCGTTTGCCGACGGCCTCGATCGCCAGATGGTGCGCGATGCCAACAACCTGGCCGTCGCGGGAACGCACCCGGCGCTCACACTCGTCTACCACATCACGCCCGAGCAGGCGGCGCTGCGCATGGCAGCCCGTGGTGCGGCAGATCGCATGGAGGCAAAGGGCATGGCATTCCAAGAGCGTGTCTACCAGGGCTTTTGCGCAATTGCTGCCGAGGAGCCAAACCGCGTAAAGCTCATCGACGCCACCGCGACCATCGAGAAAGTCTTCGAGAAGACGGTCGAGCAGGTTCGCGCGTACGGTCTCGACATTCCGCAAGACGCCGTCGCCGCCGCGCTTGCCAAGGAGGACGAGTAACATGGCCCCCGCTCAGGCAAGCCTGCTGGCCAAGCTCGACACCCAACAACGCGTGCGCGATTTTTTGACCAACGCCGTCGCTAGCGGCCGCGCGTCGCACGCCTACTTGTTTTTGGGCGCTCCCGGCGCCGGCAAGCTCGATGCCGCATGGGCGCTCGCCCAGGCCTTCCTGTGCGAGCAGGACGGCTGCGGCGCATGCGACAGTTGCGTGCGCGTTGCGCGGCACACGCATCCCGACGTGCACTATTACACGCCCGAGAGCGCCACGGGTTACCTCATTGCCCAGACCCGCGAGCTGCTCGACGACGTGCCGCTGGCGCCCATCCGTGCCAAGGCCAAGGTCTACATCATCGACCGTGCCGAGCAGCTGCGCGCCAACACCGCCAACGCACTGCTCAAAACACTCGAGGAGCCGCCCGAGGGCGTTATGTTTATCTTGCTGGGCACCTCAGCAGACGTGATGCTGCCTACCATCGTGAGCCGCTGTCAGTGCGTACCGTTTCGGCTGGTGTCGCCCGCCGTTGCCGCGCAGGCCGTGAGCCGCGCGACGGGTCAGGATCTTGCACGTTGTCGCATGGCGGTCGCCGTGGCGGGAAGCCCCACACGCGGCATCGAGTTTCTTAAGAGCGCCGAGCGCCAGGACGCTCGCCGCCAGATGGTCCGCGCCATCGACTCGCTCATCGCTGCCGATGAGGCCGATGTGCTCAGTCGCGCCAAGTCGCTCATCGTCGCCGTTAAGGCGCCGCTCGCCGAGGTCAAGTCCACGCAGGAAAAGGTGCTCGAGCAAAACGCCGACTACCTGTCGCGTGGAGCATTGAAGCAGCTTGAGGACCGCAACAAGCGCGAACTCAACGCGCGCGAGCGTTCGGGTATCATGGAAGCGCTGGCGAGCGCGCGGACGCTCATGCGCGACGTGCTGCTGACGCTTCAGGATGAGGCGGCCGACGTCGTGAACGAGGATGTGCGCGACACGATCGGTCGGCTTGCCGCCGCGACCAATGTTGCGGGTGCCACCCAGGCGCTCGAGGCGGTCGCAACCGCCGAGCGCAACATCGCCAGAAACGTTACTCCCCAGCTGGCCATCGAGGTCATGCTGTTCGATATCAGGAAGGCACTGAAATGCCGTTAGTCGTACCCGTTAAGTTTACCTACGCCTCGCGCGACCTGTGGTTCGACCCGCAGGATCTGGATATCCTCGAGGCCGATTATGCTATCTGCTCCACCGAGCGCGGAACCGAGATCGGCCTGGTCACGGCAGACCCCTTCGAGGTGCCGCAGGACGAGATCGGCCAGCCGCTCAAGCCTGTGCTGCGCGTGGCGAGCGACATCGACCTGCAGCTTGCTGACGACCTGGCCATCCAGGGCGACGAGGCCATGGTCGATTTCCGCCGTCTGGTCAAGGAGCTCGACCTCGAGATGAAGCCGGTCGGCGTCGAGTACCTGTTTGGCGGCGAGAAGGCCGTGTTCTACTTTGCCGCCGAGGAGCGCGTCGATTTTCGCCAGCTCGTCAAGGATCTGTCCTCGACGCTGCACATTCGCGTCGACATGCGCCAGATCGGCGTGCGCGACGAGACCCGCCTGGTGGGCGGCTATGCCCAGTGCGGCCAGGAGCTCTGTTGCACGCGCTTTGGCGGACAGTTTGAGCCCGTCTCGATTCGCATGGCAAAAGAGCAGGACCTGCCGCTCAACTCGTCCAAGATCAGCGGCGTGTGCGGCCGCCTGATGTGCTGTCTGCGCTATGAGTTCGAGGCGTACAAGGACTTTAAGAGCCGTGCGCCCAAAAAGAAGACGCTCATCGATACGCCGCTCGGCAAGGCGCGTATTCAGGAATATGACACGCCGCGTGAGCAGCTGGTGCTGCGCCTGGAGAACGGCAAGGTCTTTAAGGTCAACCTGGCCGATATGACCTGCTCGGAGGGCTGCAAAAAGAAGGCCGCCGAGCAGGGCTGCAACTGCCGCCCCGACTGCGTGACGCGCGACGTGCTCGAGCGCATCGAGTCGCCCGAGATGCGTCTGGCGCTTATGGAGCTCGACCGCGAGAACGGCGTCGACGTGGGCGATGGCCTGTCGAGCGCCGACCGTCTGGCGGGCATATCAATGCCCAAGCGCCGTCGCCGTGATGCTGATTCCGATGCCCGTGCCGGTCAGGGCCAGGGCGAGGGCCGTGGCCGCGGAAAGGGCCGTGGCAATGCCGCAACGCCTGAGGCCGAGGAGGCCGCCGGTGGCCGTCGTCGTCGCAAGCGCGCGGGCTCGGGCGATGCTGCCGAGGCTGCAGCCGCGGGCAAGAACGCCTCTCGCGAGCGC
>URVD01000061.1 GCA_900551195.1 uncultured Collinsella sp. | reverse complement strand
CCACGGTTGCCGCCAAAGCCGCCGCGACCGCCACGGTCGCCGCCGCGGTCACCAAAGCCGCCACGGCCACCGCGATCGCCACCGCGACCGCCACGGTCGCCACCACGGCCACCGCGATCGCCAAAGCCGCCGCGACCGCCACGGTCGCCGCCACGGCCACCGCGATCGTCACGGCCGCCGCGAGGACCGCGGTCCTCGTCCAGGCCCATGGCGACGAGCGGAGCGATAACCTTATCGAGAGCAGCCATCAGCTCGGTGGCCTCCTCGTAAGAAAGCTCGGGCAGGAGCTTCTCCTTCTTGTTGGCAAGCTCGACCAGGCCCTCAGCGGCATCCTCGGCAGCGAAGACGACGATCTTGCGCATATCGCCCTCGGCGTCGTCGATGCGGCCGACCAGATCGGCAGCCTCGGCCTCGGCCATCAGGCCATCGAGCTCACGGAGGCGCATGCCCAGCAGGTCGGACATTTCCTTCTGCTCCATCTTGGGCTTGAGGTCAAGAAGCTTGATGGCGCGCTCGATGTTCGCCATGCGCTCGGCCTTGGCCTCCTCCTCCTTGGAAATAGCAAAGCGACGGCTACGCAGCAGGCGGGCGGCCTTCTGCATCTTATCCATCAGCTCTTCGTCATCGTAATCAGCGGCGGCCTCGACAACCTCGGCCTCCTCCTCGGCGGAAACCTCGTCAGCAGCCTCAACCTCAGCAGCTTCGGTCTCCACGGTCTCGACTGCCTCGACCTCGGCAGCCATGGTCTCGTTCTCGGTCTCGTTCATGATCTCTTCGTTCTCGGACATGAGACTCCTTCTTGGCCCTCTCGGGCATCATCGCCCCATTCGCGGGGCCCGTCGCGCACTCTTTGCGCTTTAAACATTCATGCCTCTCGGCAAAACGTCCATTAGTTTATGGTGTCGCCATTCAATCTAGCTGCAGAATCTATGTGCACACATTAATGCGACATGTGCGACTCGCGACGAGCGTACACCAGCGACGTCGCGAACCCAACCACGGCAATTACAGCCGCCACACGCACGGCAGCTGCAAATCCAATCGCCTGGGCAACGTCCGTCGCAGCGCCAGCGACACCGGCAGTCGCCGCAGAACTCGAGAGCAGGCCGATAAACAGCGACGGGCCAAACGATGCGGCAATCATGTTCCACGTGTTGAGCAATGCCGTTCCGTGAGGATGCTCAGCGGCGGGCAGCGTCTCCAAGCCGGCCGTTTGCGAGGGGCTCAGCACCAAACCAACTCCGGCATACACCACAACGGTCAGCGCCACGACGACGCCGATGTTCATGCTTGCCGCCGTCATCGAGATGGCAGTCTGTCCCACGGCAATCAGGGCAAAGCCGACCGGCAGCAGCGGCCATGCGCCACGGGCGTCCATCACACGTCCGCTCACAATCGAGGTCACGGCGTTGCAGGCAATCGCCGGCAAAATGAGCAGGCCCGCAATAAGTGCGGTCATGCCGTATGCGCCCTCAAAATAGAGCGGCAACAAAACGCTCATCGAGAACGTCGTCATCATCGACACCACCACAAGCAGGCACGCAGGCCAAAAGCGAACGCTCGCCATGGGACGCACGTTAAGCACCGGATGTTCGAGCTTGAGCTGACGGGCGGCAAACAGGCCGAGCAGCACAATGGCGGCGAACAGCGCCACGATACCGGCAATCAGATTGGTCGAGAACTCGCCTACGGAATACACAAATGCCGTAATGCCGGCCGCGAGCAAAACAACCGACAGAATATCAAGCGTGGTGTTCGAACGCTCTCCGACATTCTGAACAAGCTTAACGCCCGCCGCTGCGACCGCAATGCCGCCCACCAGCGGCACTACGAACACCGCCCTCCAGCCAAACAACGTGCACATAAGACCGCTGATCACGGGTCCAAACGCCGGCCCCAGCGTAATGCAGGCACCACCCAGGCTCAGATACAGACCGAGCTTCTCACGCGGGGCACAAGACAGCACCACGTTCATCATGAGCGGGAACAAGATGCCCGATCCTGCAGCCTGCAAAATACGGCTTGGCAGCAAAACGCTAAACGACGGAGCGACCAGGCACAGGACTTCGCCGGCGACCATGCATCCGCATGCGAAAAACAGCAGCTTGCGCGTCGAGAAACGGCCGGACAGGAAGGCCATGATGGCCGTAAAGATCGACGTCACGATCATGTAGCCCGAAACGAGCCACTGCGCCGTGGTGGCACTCACCGAAAAGGCCGCCATGATGTCGTGCAACGCCACGTTAATGATGTTCTCGTTAAACGCGGCAACAAAGGCTGCGATATACATTACGACGAGAAGCGCCGCAGTGCCCGATGGCGTTACTCTAACTTGTTGCTGAGATTTGCTCCCCATGCATTTCCTTCCTCTTGGAACGACAGTCGCATCGCCCCAGAGGAACAGTCCAGGGCGAAAAATGAGCCCTAGACTTACGCCAGACGCCGTACACGACGAGTCTGACAACATGGTCCAACGTCGAAAGATTGTAACGCGGACGCACAGCTTTCCTTCCGCGCTATTATTAAAAGTCCACGAAAGCATAAGACATGAGGAGCCCGCCATGATCAAGCCCATCATGAAATCCGAGTTCTTTTTGCGCCTTCCTTCCGAAGACGCGGGACCCGACGACGCCGCGACCGGGCAGGACCTCCTGGATACGCTCAACGAACATGAGCACGAGTGCGTGGGCCTCGCCGCCAACATGATCGGCGTGCGCAAACGCATCATCTGCGTAAAGGACGGCACCAGGGCGCTGCTGATGTACAACCCTCAAATTCTTGAGCAGGTCAATGCCTATCAGACGAGCGAAGGATGCCTCTCGCTGGCCGGCGAGCGTCCCTGTACCCGATATCGCCGCATTAAGGTTGAGTATTTGGACGAGAACTTTGTCCGCCGCATCAAAAACTTCTCGGGCTACACCGCCGAGATCATCCAGCACGAAATCGACCACTGCAACGGAATCGTTATTTAGTTCCACCGATTCAAGAAAGCTCCCTGCAGCAAAACAACTGCAGGGAGCTTTTCATAGTGCGGAACTTCTATCCCACTAGCTCTGGCGGTAGTGATCGAAGAAGTCGGCGAGGTCTTCGAGCGACTCTTTGAGCACTTCCATGCGCGGCAGGTACACGATGCGGAAGTGGTCGGGCTCGCCCCAGTTAAAGCCGCCGCCGCGCGTGATCAGAATCTTCTTCTCGTGCAGCAGGTCGAGGGCAAACTGCTCGTCATCGGTGATGTTGAACTTCTTCACATCCATCTTGGGGAAGATGTAGAACGCCGCGCGCGGCTTAACCACCGAGATACCATCGATCTTGCTGAGCGCCTCATACACAAAGTTGCGCTGCTCGTAGACACGACCGCCGGGGCGGATATAGTTGTTAACAGACTGATGACCGCCGAGCGCCGTCTGGACGATCGACTGGGCCGGCACGTTGGAGCACAGGCGCATGTTGGAGAGCATGTTGATGCCCATGATGAAGTCGCTCATGCAGCGCTGGTTGCCCGAAAGCACCATCCAGCCAATACGATAGCCCGCGATCATGTGCGACTTGGAAAGGCCGCTAAAGGTAACGCAGGGCAGATCGGGAGCGAGCGAGGCAATCGAGACGTGCTCGTAGCCGTCCATGCACAGACGGTCATAGATCTCATCGGCAAAGATCATGAGCTGGTGCCTGCGCGCAACCTCGACGATGCCCTCGAGCACCTCACGCGGGTAAACCGAGCCCGTGGGGTTGTTGGGGTTGATGATGACGAGGGCCTTGGTCGCGCTCGTGATCTTGGACTCCATATCCTCCAGGTCAGGATACCAATCGGCCTGCTCATCACACAGATAGTGCACGGGATGTCCACCGGCAAGGGTCGCGCACGCCGTCCAGAGCGGATAGTCGGGGCTGGGGATCAGAATCTCGTCGCCATTGTCGAGCAGCGCGTTCATCGAAAGCTGAATGAGCTCGGACACGCCGTTGCCCGTGTAGATGTGCTCCATCTGAACATTGGGCAGGCCCTTGATCTGCGAGTACTGCATGATCGCCTTGCGCGCAGAGAACAGGCCGCGCGAGTTGGAATAGCCTTCGCAGTCGGGCAGCTGCTGGCGCATATCCTTAATGACCTCATCGGGCGTGCGGAAACCAAAGGGCGCGGGGTTGCCGATATTGAGCTTGAGAATACGCTCGCCCTCGTCCTCCATACGGGCGGCCTCGTCGACGACGGGACCGCGCACGTCATACAGGACGTTATCGAGCTTGGTGGATTTAGAAAAAGTACGCATGGTGGTGCTCCTTGGAATTTGAGCTGAGGGACTAGGTTCGGATTTGGCAACGTTATGGGACGAGGACGTCTCGACTTGATCGGCGTCACTGGCGAGCAGCCAGGAAACATCGACCTCCAAAATACGGGCGAGCAGCTCTGCCACATCGCGCCGCGGGATCGTCTTGCCGCTCACATATTGGCTCATCTGACTCTTGCCGAGTTTTTTGCCGAGCATCTCCGATGCGCGGATCACGTCCGACTGGCGAACGTCGCGATCGGACATAGCCTGTCGCAGGCGATCGCTAAACGTCTCTTGGGCCACTAGAACCTCCTTGCTGGCAAAGTTCAATTTATAGAACACGAATTGAACCAGAGTTCAATTTAGCAAGCAGTATAACGCGGCACCTCATTCGAAAGTTCAATTTCATAAGAAAACGTACCGAACTCCGAGATTTGCCCAAAGCGGACAATAACGTGCACACGTTTAGAGGTATTCAAGGAATCGAGCGGCGGCAAGCGAAACATCAGCCGTGCGATATATCGCATTGATCTGCCGATGGGGATGCCCCTCGAGCGAACGCACGGCAACATCGAACTGGCCGCGGCGCAAGATGAGCGCGGGAAGAATGCTCACGCCCAGGCCGTCCTCGACCATGGCCATAATCGCATAGTCATCCCAGGTTGACAGCTTCGAGCGCACCGCCAGGCCCGCCCGACGGAACAGCGGCGTAATCTCGTCATCGGTGCCGCGTTCTAGCAGAATAAACTGCTCGTTGGCCAAATCGGCAAGAGAGACGACCTCCGCCGCGGCAAGCAAAGAGCCTGTTGGCACTACCGCCATCAACTCATCTTGCACCAACGGCCGCGACGCCATGCCGGCGCCGCGTGGTTCGCGCGGAATAAAGCCCAGGTCGCAGCGACCCTCCGCCACCCATTGCTCAATCTCGGAGTAATCACCCATCAGCAGCTCGTAATCGACGTCCGGGTGATCGGCGCGAAAGCGCGCAATCACCGGCGGCAGCACGTGGGTCGCCACGCTCGAAAATGTACCGATGCAGATTTTGCCGCGCATGAGCCCACGCATCTCATCCACCCGTCGCTGCAAGCGAGTGAATTCCTCGCATAACGCCTCAACAGCCGGCATAACTTGCCGCCCGTCGGCAGAAAGCACTACGCCCTCGCGGCTTCTATCAAGCACTTTAAAGCCCCAGTCGGCCTCAAGATCGGCCACCATACGGCTCACGCCCGACTGCGAATAGCTCAGCCGCTCGGCGGCGCGCGTAAAACTGCCGGCGCGCACGGTCTCGAGTAGGACCTGCATCTTTTGAACATTCGTTTCCACGGCACCCCTCCACATATGCATGAGCTTTTGTCATGTTATCTATGAATTATATTCGCTTTTCTTCTATAGCCAGTTCACCCATAGTGAACATGCTCGGATATAGAGGGGATTTCAGCGCATGAACAACGGACTGTTTACGTACTTAGCAGCATTGCTATTGTTTGGCTCCAACGGCATCATCGCCGCTGCCATTGCGCTGCCGAGCTCCGATATCGTGCTACTGCGCACGTTTTTGGGCGCACTCTCGCTTGTCACCATCCTCGCCATCACCCAGCGCCATAAGTTGCAGGCACCGTCTCGCCCCCGCGAAGCCGCAGCCCTCCTTCTCTCGGGAGCCGCGCTAGGCGCCAGCTGGATTTTTCTGTTCCGCGCCTACCAGACGATCGGCGTCGGCGTATCCTCGCTGCTGTACTACTGCGGCCCCATCATCGTTATGGCCCTCTCCCCGCTCATTTTTGGCGAAAAGCTGACCGGCGGCAAAATCGCCGGGTTTATCGCCGTTGCTTGCGGTGCTTTTCTCATTGCAGCGCAAGGTCTAGGCGGCAATATGCCCATTGCGGGTATCGCTTGCGGCATCGCCTCGGCCTTCTGCTATGCATTGATGGTCATCGCCAGCAAGGGTGCGCCTCACATCGAGGGCCTCGAGAACTCCGCACTCCAAGTGAGCGCCGCCTTTGTGACCGCACTGGCCCTCACGCTCATCACGCAGGGCGCTCCCTCATTCCTGTCCGCCGGCGTCGCCGCCAGTATTGATTGGCGCGCCGTCGTCATGCTCGGCGTCGTCAACACCGGCATCGGTTGCTTGCTCTACTTTAGCGCTGTCGCCAAGCTGCCCGTCCAGACCGTTGCGGTCGTCGGCTACCTCGAGCCGCTTTCGGCCGTCGTGTTCTCGGCCGTCCTTTTGGGCGAAGTCATAACACCGGTCCGCCTGATGGGCGCCGCACTTATCATCGGCGGCGCGCTCTTTTGCGAATTCGCCGGCAAACGCGCAGGCGCCAAGGCTGGCATAGCCCAGACAGCACGTGCTTAAAAGCCCCTGCTTTGAAATGCTACCTGCGTATATAAATAATCCCCAGCTGGGGATTATTGTCTAAAACACCCCGATGTGCCAAACTGCTCTTATATGTATAAAGATGGCATAAAGGTCTACTGCCCTTGGCAGAGGCCGGATGTCCAAGGGAGTCCACGTGGCACACAACAAACTGGAGGCAAGCCTCCAAGACCAGCGTAGTCAGAGCGGACATGGCGCCATCCCCCTCTCCGCTGGCATGCTGCTCGTAACGCTCGGCGTCGTCTATGGCGACATCGGCACGAGCCCCATGTACACCATGAAATCAATCGTCGCCAACAACGGCGGCATCGGCACCGTCAGCGAGGACATGATTTTGGGCGCACTCTCGCTCGTCATCTGGACCATGACGCTCGTGACCACGGTCAAGTACGTGGTTATCGCCATGAAGGCCGATAACCACAACGAGGGCGGCATCTTCGCCCTGTTTAGCTTGGTGCGCAAAGTGGCGCCGTGGCTGATCCTTCCCGCCATGATCGGCGGCGCGGCGCTGCTCGCCGACGGCATCCTCACCCCCGCCGTCACGGTCACCACAGCCATCGAGGGTCTGCGCACCATCGAATGGGGCCATGCGCTGCTGGGCGACGGGCAGACCAACGTCATCATCATCACCATCATCATTATCTGCGGCCTATTTGCCATGCAGCGCGCCGGCACCTCGTCGATCGGCAAGCTGTTCGGCCCGCTCATGACGCTGTGGTTCCTGTTTTTGGCTGGCGCCGGTCTGTTCAACATGCTCGGCAACCTGTCCATCCTACGCGCGCTCAACCCCATCCGTGGCATCATGTTCCTGTTCTCGCCCATCAACCACTCGGGCATCATGGTGCTCGGCTTCGTCTTCCTGTCGACGACCGGCGCCGAGGCGCTCTATTCAGACATGGGCCACGTGGGCAAGGCCAACATCTACGCATCCTGGCCGTTTGTTAAGGCGGCCCTCATCCTTAACTATCTGGGCCAGGGAGCTTGGCTGCTCGCCAACAATTCCAATCCCCAGATGCTCGCGATGGATATCGTCAACCCGTTCTATATGATGCTCCCCGAGCCCCTGCGCCCCTTTGCCATCGTGCTTTCGGCCGTGGCGGCCATCATCGCCTCGCAGGCGCTCATCACCGGCTCGTTCTCGTTGGTTTCGGAGGCAACCCGTCTCAATCTCATGCCGCATCTGCGCATCCACTACCCCAGCGACACCAAGGGCCAACTCTATATTCCGCTCGTCAACAACATCATGTGGGTCGGCTGTATCTTCATCGTGCTGCTGTTCCAAAACTCCGAGCGCATGGAGAGCGCCTACGGCCTCGCCATTACCGTGACCATGCTCATGACCACGACGCTTTTGACGAGCTACATCGCCGGCATCCTCAAGCACAAGCTGGGCGCCTGCGTCTTCGCCCTGCTCTTTGGTGCCATTGAGCTGTGCTTCTTCGCTTCGTGCCTCACCATGTTCTTTGACGGCGGCTACGTCATGATCTTCCTGGCCGCGCTGCTGTTTGGCCTTATGTACGTGTGGCGCCGCGGCACCGCCATCGAGCGCACGCAGACGATCCTGCTGCCCGTCTCCAAGTACATTGACCAGCTCGGCCGCCTGCGCAACGACGAGACCTACCCCGTGCTCGCCGACAATCTGGTGTTCCTTACCAACAGTCCCGACCCGCTCACGCTCGACCGCGACGTGCTCTACTCCATCTTGGATAAGCATCCCAAGCGTGCCAAGGCATACTGGTTCATCAACGTGCATGTCACCGATGAGCCCTATACGCACGAGTATTCCGTCGAGACCTTTGGCACGGACTTTTTGTTCCGCGTGCGCTTGGACCTGGGCTTTAAGGTCAACCAGCGCATCAATGCCTACCTGCGCCAGATCGTTGGCGACTTGATGGCATCGGGCGAGCTGCCGCCGCAGCATCACGCCTACTCCATCTACGAGACGCGCGGCAACGTGGGCGACTTCCGTTTTTGCATGCTGCGCAAGATGCTTGCCCCCGAAACGGACATCAACCGCAACGATCACCGCGTCATGGCCATCAAGTACGCCGTCCGCCGCGCCTGCGGAAGCCCGGCACGCTGGTACGGTCTTGAGAACTCGGCCATCATCATCGAGTACGTACCGCTCTTTGCCCGCATGCGTCCAGCAGTCAAGCTCGTACGCACCCAGGTGCCACTCGAGGTCCAAATCGAGGAAGCCGAGGAAATGGAAGTCGATATCTTCTCGGACGACCTGGTCAACGGCAACGAAGCCGGCAGGAACATGAACGTCGATCCCACCGAGTTGCTCGAGAGCGTCGCCGATACGCCCGAACAGCAACAGCTCGACTGCCTCGAGAGCGAACAGCTCAACGACGCCAACTTCTAGCGCCGTCACCCATCGACGATAGCG
>URVD01000060.1 GCA_900551195.1 uncultured Collinsella sp. | reverse complement strand
CGGAAGCCTTCTCGCGCACGGATGGAAGCAGAATACTCCAAAAAATGCACGCTGGGTCGGCTACCACCCTGTCGGAAGGCTGGTTTCGCTACGATCGCGCGTGCGGTTGGGTGCTGCGCGGGCTCGATGCGTCGTTTTCGGCTGGCGCGGTGCATGCAGTCGTGGGCGGAAACGGCTGCGGCAAGTCGACGATGCTTTCGGTGCTGGCCAAGACTGCCAAGCTGCAGCGTGGTCGTATGGTGCGCGGGGCGGCCTCGGCTGCGCTGCTGCCGCAGAACCCCAAGGCCCTGCTGGTTGCCGAGACGGTGCGCGACGAGCTGATGGAATGGGCCTCGACCTGCGGATATGACGAGAACTTGGCGCGGGAGCGTGCGGCGAGCTTGGGGCTGTCGGGTCTGGATGGGCGCCATCCGTACGATCTTTCGGGCGGGCAGCGTCAACTGCTTGCATTGGCAAAACTGCTGCTAATCGGCCCCGAACTGCTATTACTCGATGAGCCCACCAAGGGTTTGGACCTGGCCAGCCGCCGCATCATCGCCCGCGCCCTGCGTGACCATGCGAAGGTTGGTGGCACCGTCATCATGGCCACGCACGATCTGGATTTTGCCGAGCAGGTTGCCGATGACATTGCCATGATGTTTGACGGTGAGATTGCCTGCATGGAGCCGCCGGCCGACTTCTTTGCCGACAACGTGTTTTATAGGGCGTGATGGGATGGCGGATTATCGCATCGTGCGCCTACTCGCAAAACTGGAGATACCGCTGCTGCTGGCGGTGCCAGCCGTGATGGCTGCGGCGTTGCTGGCAGGCGTTGAGCAGGCGGCGCTCGCCATGCTTGTCGTGGTGGCGCTGGTGCTTGCGCTGTTCTTTGCAGGCTACGAGGCGTTGCGACCGGGCCTGCGCCAGATTATGCCAACGCTGGTTCTGGCGGCGTTGGCCGCGGCGGGGCGCATCTTGTTTGGCCCCATTCCCGACTTTAAACCCGTGAGCGCCATCGCCATTATCGCGGGGGCGACGCTTGGTCGCCGCAATGGTTTTATGGTTGGCGCGCTGGCGGCGCTGACCAGCAATTTCTTTTTTGGACAGGGCATGTGGACGCCGTGGCAGATGTATGCCTGGGGTTTGGTGGGCTATATCGGTGGTGCGCTGGCGCATGCGGGCGCGTTTGACCGCGCCGATGGCACCGTGCGTATGCCGGCGCTGCTGACCTACGGCTTTGCTTCGGGTTTGCTGTACGGCGTTGTGATCAACGCCTACGACATTATCGGATTTGTTCAACCGCTCACGTGGGCGGGTGCCATGGCGCGTCTTGCCACCGCCGTACCGTTCGATATCACGCACGGCCTTGCGACCTGCGTGTTTTTGGTCGCCCTGTACAAGCCTTGGTGTCGCCGCATCAACCGAGTCGTCGTGAAGTACGGACTGTAGGGCTGGTTGCGCCGGGGCGGGAATCAATACTGCCGAAGTGCCATTTTAAAACTATGCCGGTTTACGGGGCCAGATTGGCACAAGCAGACCATGCCGGCTATTTTTGAAATAGAGCAAGCCGTTTACCTGCGGTTTTATTATTTCGGAATTGCGTATGGTTGGGGGTTCGCGATTCAGCCCCGTAAACCGGCATAGTTTTGAAATAGCCGGCTGATACGACGGGCATCGTGGCCCTCGGAGAGCCAAATTGATCCGTTTTCTTTCGCCTCCAGACGTTCCCAGGGAATCAGCTGAACCCGCCCGCCACGAAATCGGTCTATCTACTACGTTTGGCCCGACACCCCCAACCACAACCGTGTTTTATGAAAAACCGTAGGCTTTCTACCTGCGGTTTTCTTTTTGCGTTGTTCACTGTGGTCGAGGGTAGTGGCTTAAACGTAGTAGATGGGCGTGTTTCGTGGCGGATGGGTCACGCGGATACCCCCACGAGGCCCAAAATGATCCGTTTTCCTTCGTCTCCGGGGGCAGCTGGAGTTAGAGCTCCAACGTAAGGGTGACGGGGCAGTGGTCGCTGCCGAAGATGTCGCCGCGGATGCCGGTGTCGCGTACGTTGTCGGCGATTGCGTCGCTTACCAGGAAGTAGTCGATGCGCCAGCCTGCGTTGTTCTTGCGGGCATTAAAGCGATAGCTCCACCAGCTGTAGACGCCCTCGACGTCGGGGTTTGCCGTGCGCCAGGTATCGGTAAAGCCGGCGTTGAGCAGCTCGGTAAACTTGCCGCGTTCTTCGTCCGAAAAGCCGGCGTTGCCGCGGTTGGACTTGGGGTTCTTAAGGTCGATTTCCTCGTGCGCCACGTTAAAGTCGCCGCAGGTCACGACGGGTTTGCCGGTCTCGCGCTCGAGTGCGTTCAAAAAGCCGCGGTAGGCATCGTCCCAGGCCATGCGCACATCGATGCGCGCGAGCTCATTTTGGGCGTTGGGCGTATAGACGTCGACAAACCAGAATTTGTCGAACTCCAGCGCGCAGACACGGCCCTCGGTCGCGGCTTGGGCAACGAGCTCAGCTGCCTCACCCTCGCCGGCGTAGGGCAGCAGCGCATCGGCGTGCAGCACGCGCAGCGGTTCCTGGCGGCTAAAGACCGCAGTGCCCGAATAGCCTTTACGCTCGGCGTAGCTCCAGGTTTGGTGATAGCCGGGCAGGTCAATATCGACCTGGCCTTCTTGCAGCTTGGTCTCTTGCAGCGCCAGGATATCGACGTCGAGTTCTTGCGCAATCTGGATAAAGCTCGGGTCCTTTTTGAGCACGGCGCGCAGGCCGTTGACGTTCCACGAGGCGAAAGTGTAAGTCTGAGGCATGGTGTCCTTTCGACGGGGTTGGCAGGCTTAAGATTAGCGCAACAGGGGCGGGGCGGGCCCCGCGGACGACGGCGCAATCGCGGCCGCCCCGACCAACATGGACGGAGGACAAACATGACGCAAGCGATAACAGATCCCAAGCAGGCCTCCGCCGCGCTGGCGGAGCTGTTCAATACCCACGAGCACGTGGTGTTCTTTGGCGGCGCTGGTGTTTCCACGGCAAGCGGCATTCCCGATTTTCGCAGCGTGGACGGCCTGTATCACCAGCAGTTTGCCTATCCGCCCGAGAGCATGCTGTCGCACAGCTTTTACGAGACACATCCGGCGGAGTTCTTCGACTTTTACCGAACCAAGATGATTGCGCTTAACGCTAAGCCCAACCGCTGCCACACCAAGCTGGCCGAGCTGGAGCGCGTCGGCAAGCTTGATGCCGTGGTGACGCAAAACATCGACGGCTTGCATCAGATGGCGGGCTCGCAGCGCGTGTTTGAGTTGCACGGATCGGTCCATCGCAACATTTGTCAGTCGTGCGGCGCGGCCTATAGCGCCGAGTGGATTTGCTCGCGCGAGCACGAGGACGCCGCGGGCGTGCCCGTGTGCCCTGCGTGCGGTGGTCGCATCAAGCCCGATGTGGTGCTCTACGAAGAGCCGCTCGACGAGCATGTGTTGACCGGTGCCGTTGCCGCCATCGCCGCGGCCGATGCCCTCATTGTGGGTGGGACCTCGCTCGTGGTGTATCCGGCGGCGGGCCTTACGCGTTACTTTACCGGCGATACGCTGGCCATTTGCAATTTGGCGCCTACCGATCAGGATGCAAATGCCGACCTGCTGATTTCTTGCGACATCGCGGCCGCGTTTGCGTTCTAGCCCGTGTGCGCGGATACAATAGAAAGACTGAGTGCAAAGCGACCCCGCCGCCAGCTCCCCAAGCTCGGCGGCGTGGGCATTTTAGGAGGATGTTCATGGCGAACGACAGCAAGACATGGCGGTGCGGAAAGTATGAGCTCAGCTTTGACCGCCCGCGCATCATGGGCGTCCTCAACGTGACGCCCGATTCGTTTAGCGATGGCGGGGAGCACTTCGACCCGGATGCCGCGATCGAGTATGGCCTGGCGATGCTCGACGCCGGCGCCGACATCATCGACGTGGGCGGTGAGTCCACGCGCCCCGGCTTTACCCCGGTCAATCCCGATGAGGAAGCGCGCCGCGTGCTGCCCGTGGTGCGCGCGCTGGCCAAAGAGGGCGCCATCGTCTCGATTGACACGCGTCATGTGGCGGTTGCCAAGGCGGCCGTGCGCTGCGGCGCCTCGATCGTCAACGACGTGACCGGCTTCACCGACCCCAAGATGGTCGAGTTTGTTAAGACGAGCACCTGCGGCGTCATCGTGATGCATGCCGGCGAGGTCGCCGCGCCCGCGCGCACGCACGCAACGGTGCAGCTCGATACCTCGGCTGCGGCGTTTGTTGCCGAGAAGGCGCGCGAGGCGGCTGCCGAGGCCGCGCGTGAGGCTGAGAAGCCGGCTCGCCGCCGGCGCGGCAAGTTGCTGGGCGAGCCTAAGCCGGAGGCCAAGCTTCCGGGCGGCGTGGTGCAGCCCTCGTTGCCGTTTGGCGATCCGGAGCCCGCGTCCGAGCCTACGGACGAACTGGGGCAGGAGACGCCGGGCGCCGAGCAGGCCGCGCCTGCCGCCGATACCGCTGCGCCCGAGGCCACGCCCGCGGCTACCGAAACCGCGCCGGAGCCCAATGATCACCTGGCGGCCATGATGCGCCGCAGCGCCCGCCGCGAGGAAGCCTACGTGCCCACCTCGCAGCTCCGCCGCTTCACCCTGCCCGATTCGGCGCCCATCATGCGCCGCGTCATGGGCTTTCTGTCCGACCAGGCCCGCGCGCTCATCCACGCCGGCGTGTCGCGCGACCGCATCTGCATCGATCCTGGCCCGGGCTTTGGTAAGTCGGCTAACGAGGACATCGTCATCCAGCGCGAGACTGCCAAGATGGCGTCACTGGGCTATCCGCTCATGTGCGCTGTATCGCGCAAGCGCTTTGTGGGCGCCGTCTCGGGCGTGACCGAGGCCGCCGAGCGCGATGCCGCTACGTTTGGCGTGTGCCTGGGCGCCATCCAGGCCGGCGCCAACATCGTGCGCGTGCACGACGCCGCGGGCTTTGCGCAGTTCCTGAACGGCTACTGGGCGGTTGCCAAGCCGCAGCCGCGCCGCGCGTTTGTGGCCGTGGGATCCAACTTGGGGCATCGCTGCGACAACATCCGCGCCGCACGCGACATGATCGCCGAGATTCCACTTACCTGCGTGTCCAACTCCTCCAAGATCTACGAGAGCGAGCCGGCCTACGAGACGCGCCAGGACGCGTTTGCCAACGCCGTCATCGAGATCAAGACCGAGCTGGCGCCGTTGGTGCTGCTCGACGAGCTTATGAGGATCGAGGCCGAGCTGGGCCGCGACCGCTCCAAAAAGGCCAAGGCCAACGGTCCGCGCACCATCGACCTGGACCTGCTGTGGATGGACGGCGAGACCCACGGCGGCAAAAAGCTGCGCCTGCCGCATCCGCTGATCGGCGAGCGCGACTTTGTGCTGGTGCCGCTCGAGGATCTGATGCACGACCCGGCGCGGTTCTTCCGCTACAACGGCGTCGAGGTCAAGGAGCCCGAGGATCGCGTGGGCCATATCGTGGGTGAATTGGGGCGTATGTAGATGATCGAGATGAACGCTGTAGTCGCTGCCACTGAGCTCGACGCGGCGCGTGACGCGGGTCGCGAGGGCGTGTCCGCGGGCTGGTGCGCGTGGAGCGTGGGCGATGCTTCGCTGACGTTTTCGCTGGTCGTGCGTCCGGATGTGAACATGCATGCCTTCCACGGCCTGCCGTTTGTGGCCGCGATGGGCATGATGGACGCGCTCGTGGGCACGGCTTCGATGCCGGGGTTGGGCCTTGCCGGTAAAGTGGGTATCCAGTGGCCGAGCGATATCGTGTGCGGTGCGCCTGCGTTTGAGGCGTCGCTCGCGCGTGTTGCCGTGAACGGCGGTGCCGGTGCTGCGGGCATGTTTGCCGCGGTGACGGTTGATATTGAACGTGCGGCGCTGGGCGAGCTTGGCGTGGATATGGCCGACGAGGTGCTGGTCGAGGCATTGGCCACCGCCGTGCTGACCCGCGTGGACACCTGGGCGGTTGCCGCCAACACACCACAGGGCGCTGCCGGCCCGCTGGCTCCGGTGCTGGGTGAGTACTTCGATATGGTGCCGCTGCTGGGTCGTCAGGTTGCGGCGGTGTCGCCCAACGGTTTGCCGCTTGCGGTCGGTGTGTTTGCGGGCCTGGACATCTGGGGTCGCGCGACCATCAAGACCGAT
Source organism: uncultured Collinsella sp. (assembly GCA_900551195.1). GTDB lineage: Bacteria > Actinomycetota > Coriobacteriia > Coriobacteriales > Coriobacteriaceae > Collinsella. The sequence goes on along the minus strand of URVD01000060.1, from coordinate 2,995 downwards.
GCCGGCGAGCAGGAGTTTCCGCCCGAGGCCGTACGGATTCGCGGACTGTAACGCGAGGTGCCCGCGCTCAAAGATAGCGATGACAACGAAGCCCTCTTCGGCCTGTGCTGGGGAGGGTTTCGCCTATCTGGGGAATGGGTTGCCAGCGCCCTATTCCTCAAAACTGAAAAATTTTCGTTTTTGAGGAATAGGATTAAGGCGGCTCGGTCTTTCGCGAGGTATATTCGCTATAGAGCCTATTCCTCAAAACTGAAAATTTTTCAGTTTTGAGGAATAGCGATAAAAGACCGCGAGGAGGCCCCGATGAAACTCATCAATAGAACGTCATATATGGACACGTTGACGAGTCTTATTGGCGTGCCGGACATCAAGGTCATCACGGGCATCCGTCGTAGCGGTAAATCAAAATTGCTCGAGGCCCTCCGCGATTACGTGGAGGCACATCTGTCCAATTCGAATGTCATCCATATCAACTACAACCTCGATGAGTTCGAGAACCTGCTCGAGTATCACGCGCTGCTCGCCTATGTAAAAGAGCATCGAGTGTCCGGCAAACAAAACTTTCTGCTTATCGATGAAGTTCAGATGTGCGACGGTTTTGAGCGTGCGATCAATAGCCTTCACGCATCCGAGCAGTACGACATATTCATTACCGGATCGAATGCCTTTTTGCTGTCGAGCGATCTGTCGACGCTCTTTACGGGGCGTACGTTCGAGATCGAGGTTTTCCCATTCTCGTTTGAGGAGTATCGTCTCTATGGCGACGAGGGCGAGGTCGACCGCGACTTCGATGAGTACGCGAGAACCGGCGGTATGTCCGGCTCTTACCCTTATCCACTGCAGGAGCAGCGCTATCAATATCTCTCCAACGTCTTCAAGACGCTCATTGTGAGAGATATCGTGCAGCGGCATAACGTGAGAAACGAATCGGCGCTGCTGCGCATTGCCGATTACATGATGGACAACGTTTCCAACATTACGTCGGCACGCAACATTACTGATGCATTAAATGCGGATGGGTTAAAGATTACGAACAAGACGGTCGGCACGTACATGGGGTACCTGTGCGATGCGTTTGCCTTCTATAAAGTTCGTCGGTACGACATTCGCGGCAAAAAATACCTTAAGAGCGGCGAGAAGTACTATCTGGCGGACCATGCGTTTAAATATGCGCTTCTTGGTACACGTGATATGGATTGGGGACGCGTATACGAGAACATGGTGGCAATCGAGCTGCTGCGTCGCGGATACGAGGTATACGTCGGCGTGCTCTATAAAAAGGAAATAGACTTTGTAGCAATCAAGCGGAGCGAGAAACTCTACATTCAGGTGAGCGACGACATCAGCTCGGATAAGACATTTGAACGCGAGATTTCGCCACTGCTGAGCATTGGCGATGCGTATCCCAAGATGATTCTCGCCCGCACGCATCACGAGGCCACGGATCGCGACGGAGTGCAGATCGTGGACCTGGCGAGGTGGTTGTGCGGCGAGGCGTAGCAGAAAGCCTATTCCTCAAAACTGAAAAAATTTCGTTTTTGAGGAATAGGACCGATGCATTGCTTAGTCCGCCGCTCGCGCCCGTGCTCGACTTAAGCCCCTGCCTTACCCCAGCTCCTGCATGCGGCGGTAGATTTCGCAGATGCCCTTGATGGTGAGCTGTCCGTCGACCACGTCGAAGGCATCGGTCGAATCGGCGACGATGCCGGCGAGACCGCCCGTGGCGATAACGGTGGCATCCTCGCGGCCCAGCTCGCGCTTCATGCGCTCGACCAGGCCCTCGGCCATGGCAGCAGCGCCCACCACGGCGCCGACCTTGATGCACTCCTCGGTATCGCGGCCGATGGCATGCTCGGGCGCCTCGAGCGGCACGCTGGCGAGCTTGGCGGCACGGGCGGCAAGCGCGTCCATGGAGATGCGGATGCCCGGCGCGATCGCCCCACCAATGTAATAGCCGTCCTCATCGATGACGTCGATATTGGTCGCGGTGCCAAAGTCCACCACGATTGCCGGCGCGCCGTAGAAAGTTTCGGCCGCAACGGCGTTAGCGACGCGATCGGCGCCTACGGCTTGGGGACGCGCCGCGCGCAGCTTGGTCACGGCGGCCGTCTGCGGCCCGATGACGATGGCGTCTGCGGCAATGCGGTCGGCCACGGCGTGCCACTCGCGCGAGAGCTGCGGCACCACGCCCGCAAAGGCGATCGCGTCAACCGCATCGAGCGAGAGGCCGTACATCTTAAAGAAACCCATCAGGCGCACGTGGATCTCGTCGGCGGTATAGGAGCGGTCGGTGGGCATACGCCACGACTGCACCAGCTCGTCTCCGTCAAACAGGCCCATGGCCGTCTGCGTATTTCCCATATCGATAGCGAGCAGCATGTCTACTCCCGGTGTCGGCGTAAAAGGACGCGCACCATTGTATACGTGCCGTCGACGGCGCTCGGCTGCGATTCGTTTACGGTGATAGGGGCTGAGGGGTTTAAATATGAAGAAATTATGCTCTACGAGATTTTCCTTGCCGTTTACCGAACTCCCGCGTAATATTCTTTCTTGCGCACATGAGGCGCCCAGACATTGCGGGGTGGAGCAGTCTGGTAGCTCGTCGGGCTCATAACCCGGAGGTCGTAGGTTCAAATCCTGCCCCCGCGACCAAGAACTTGCAGCTCGTCGGCCTAGCCGGCGAGCTTTTTTGTTATTCCGGGACTGTTCTCTCAGCCCAATTCCCAACATCTCAAACAAAATCTCGATCTGTAACATCTAGACCCGATTTGGGCGGCTAGATGTTACAGATCGAGATATACCGGTGGATTGGGTCCCGTTTGTCTAAATCTATAACACGAGGGACGGATTTCGCCGAGTTGTTGTTATAGATTGAGATTTTCTAGCAGGCGGGTCCCGTTTGTCTCGATCTGTAACAGTAAGACCCGATTTTGCCGCGTAACTGTTACAGATTGAGATAAACCGACGGGCCGCCCCGCCCATCCCCATCCACCCG
>URVD01000059.1 GCA_900551195.1 uncultured Collinsella sp. | reverse complement strand
GAAGTCATGGCCTTTCCAGCTCAGCGAGCCGACGCTGAAAGTCCAAATTTCGTCATCCGCGTATTGAACGGGTTGATTTCCGATCTCAGCCGAACACATTGAGCGGATAGGCCATTCCCGCAGTTAGCCGAACGCCCCCGCGTCCCCTCCTGGGGTCCGGGGGCGCCGTTTTCCCAGTTGAAGGAACGGTGGAGATGTGTTTCGATGGGTCCGGTGGCCATGCTCCGCCCGCCGCCCGGCGCCTCTTCCCAGACTCAGCCGGACGGTCGGTCCGTCTATTCCGTTTTTCCTTCTAGGCTAGGACAGCGGGGCATCGCCCCTCTCGGCGCGCGCCCTCTCGATGAGCCCCGGCGTCAGGTCGAGATCGACGAGCGCCACGTCCTCCACGCCGTAGGCGTCCAGCAGCGCCGCCGCGTCCTCCCCGAGCATCGCCCTGAAGGCGCGGGCGGGCGTCGAGAAGCCGAGCGCGCCGCGGGGCTCGGAGTTCACGTGCGACATGGCCAGCGCCAGGTCGGCCGGGGCGAGCCGGTCGAACCTGAGGCCGCGGCCCTTGGGCAGCAGCTTCCTGATCTCGACGTGGTTGCGCTCGCAGGCGCCCTTCTGGTCGCTGCGCCTCGGGTCGCAGTAGAACAGCCTCGTCTCGCCCGGCCCCTCGCCGATGAGCGCCGCGATGGCGCCCTCGTCGGAGAACTCGGCGCCGTTGTCGGTGAGCACGGCGCGGAACACGCGGCGCGTCCCGTCGGCGCCGAGGACCGCCCGGACGCCCTCCAGGGCGTCCGCGACGCGCCCGGCGGTCTTCTCCGCCAGCGGCAGCGCGAGCTGGAGCCTGCTGGGGCGATGCAGCAGCGTGAGCAGGCAGGCGCTGTCCTCCCGGGCGCCCTCGACGGTGTCCATCTCCCAGGCCGCGGCGCACGCGTCCTCCCCGAGGGCGAGGAACGCGGCATGTGACCTGCGGGCGGAGTGGCGGGTCGCCGCCCGGCCCGCGGCGCGCTTCCTCGGCCTGTAGCCGACCTTGCGCCTGAGCTCCATGTCGGTCATGCCGTCGTAGCCCGCCGAGACCCAGCGGTAGATGGTCGACGGCGACAGGTCCACCGGGCCGCCGTTGCGCGCCGCCATCTGCTCGGGCGACAGCCCCCGGCGCAGGCAGTCCCTTATCGCCTCCAGCCTGGCCGCCGCGGCGGGCTCGTCGGCGTCTATCCCGCGCCTGGACGAGACGAGGACCGAGTCCGCGCACAGCTGCGCGGCGCGGGCGTCGTAGAAGACGTGCGGGCGGCGCTTGCAGCCGATCGCGCGGTACCGCCCGCAGCCGTTGCAGCATCGCGGCCACGCCGCCAGGCGCGGGCAGGCCGCCGACAGGTCGGCGGAGGCGTCCACGCGCTCGCCGCGCCTGGCCTTCGGCGCCGTCACGAATCTGTGCGACGCCACCTCGGCGCTCACCGTCGAGGGCGACCTGCCCAGCTCCCTCGCGATCTGCCTGCACGAGGCCCCGCGCTCCAGCATCCTCTGGACCGTGTCCCGCTCGTGCCTCGTGAGCCTTCCGTAGGCCCTCGGGACCGCCCTCGCGGAGCCACTCTTCCTCTTTCCGGACATGCCGTCCTCCGATCTCCCGGGGCCGGCCGGTCCGGCCCTCAGGGTATCGGGTTCCCACATTCATCCGTACATGTACGGATGAATGTGGGAGGTGTTCGGATAAAGTCGATAATCAAGGGATTAGTTATATGTGCTAGAAAACTAAAATTGTTCTTGCAACATACAAGCGGAGCGCATATACTGCAGTCATAGCGTATGAGATGGGGTCTCTAAAAGAGGCCAAGCACAGCAATTTGAGTTTATGTAGACGGGACTTGAGCATGAACACCAGCAGTTTCTCCTTTAACAACGATAATAGTGGTTACATTAATCTCGAGACTATCTTTGGTTGCACTGTCGGTTCTCGCGCAGAGAACGGGCTTGTATTTCTAGATGAAGAGAAGCCATGCGGCGAAGAACTCGAGTATTTAGATGAGATTGAGCGCGAGCGGAACTATGAGTTTGGTTTTTGCGGAGATCAGTTTCATCACGATTCAATTCGCTCAATTTAATTACCCCGTTATCACCTCTTTTTAATGGGGCAAGTCAGATCGACTATCTGTGGCAAACAACGGCTCACCGTGGGAAGGAATCGGCAATGAGCAAGAACATGAACAAGGACATGAACGGCAAGGCTTTGGGTAAGGCCAAGGCGGCTGGACGCGTGGCGACAGTTGCTGCGGCGACGATTGCCATGACGGGCGGCTCGCTGCTGTCGCCCCTGGCCGCGGCGGCGCAGGGTGCGGATGGCATTGGCGCTGCGGGCGCAACGGCTGCGGTGATGTCGCCGCTGACGAGCGCTGCGGCCGCCGGTGCTGGCGCGGGTGCTGTGTCTGCGGCGCAAAAGGTCGCCGACCTGCAGGCTGCAGTTGATGCGGCGCGTGCCAAAGCTGCTGCTGCCAAGGCCGATCTGGAAGCGGCTGCTGCTCCCTACGATGCTGCTGCCGCCAACCAGCAGCGGGCGCAGGGCGTCTATGACGCGGCCCGCGGTGCAAGTGATAGCGCGGTTTCCGCTGCCTCGGCCGGGCTGGAAAAGCAGCTGGGCGCTGCGCAGGACAAGGCCGATTTGGATGTCAAGACGCTTGAGGACGCTCAGGCTGCGCTCGATGCCGCCAAGAAGAACCTGACGGACAAGGACGAAGCCCTGGTTGCCGCGCAGAAGGCGGCCGCCAATGCCCAGTCTGCGCTTGAGACCGCACGGGCTGCTGCATCCGACGCCACGCCCGAGGCCGTAGCCGCCGCTCAGGCGGCCGCAGAGCAGGCTGCGAGTGATTTGGAGCAGGCAAAGCAGCAGGCCGCTGATGCGCAAGCCAAACTCTCGGATGCCCAGGCGGCTGCCGATGCCGCCGCTGCCAAGCAGCGGGAAACGCAGGTCAAGCTTTCGGCAGCTCAGCAGGCAAAGACCGCGGCAGATGCGGACGTGGACGCCGCACGGGCGAGCTATGACGCGGCCAAGGCCGATCTGGATCGAGCCGAGCAGGGCGCTGCGGGCCCGGAGTACGAGGACGCCAAGGCAAAGGTGACTGCTGCGTCCGAGGCGCTGACGGCCGCCAAGGCCACGCAGGCGCAGCGCGAGGGCGAGCTTGCCGCCGCCGAGCAAGAGGCGACTGCCGTCGAGGGCGAGGTGCAGACTGCCCAGCAGGCAGTTGCCAATCAGCAGCAGGTTGCCACCGATGCCCAGACCAAGCTGGATGACGCTGCTGCCGCCAAGACGGCAGCCGATGCCGCCCTTGACCAGGCCAAGGCCGATCATGCCTCCGCGCTTACGGAGTTGGCCGACGCCCAGGTCAAGCTCTCGGCAGCCAAGGACGAGAAAGACGCTGCAGACAAGGCGCTCAATCAGGCGAAGGCCCAAAAGCAGCAGGCCGATCAGGCTGTGGCTCAGGCCCAGGCCAAGCTCGATGCCGCTCAGGCAACGGCGAACGCGTCGGCGGAGAATTACCGTCAGGGTGCTATCGCGTTCTTTAAAAGTGTGGGCGCCGACGATGCGGCGAATATCATCCTCAACTGCAAACTCGCTAACTACAACAAGGTGGGCGAGGAGGTCGACGCGACAAGCCTGACCAATATGAAGCAGGCGGTCGTGTGGCTCAAAGCGTGCAACGAGTATCGCGCAAGCGTTGGCCTAGGCGAGCTCAAGGTGACGTATGCCATGATGGCGACTGCCATTGCCGATGCGAACTTCTCGGATACGAAAGTCGCGCACGCTCAGCAGTTTAACGTGGGCGAGAATGTGGCGTGGAACTACGGAAGCAATCCGTTTAAGCAGTGGGTCGATCAGGAGAAGGCCATCTTTAATGCTGCCGCCGCCTCGCTGGGCGCATCGGGCCTTACGGGAAAGGCCGCTTACGATTTCTATACGGCGCATAGCTCCCAGATTGATAACTACGCCGCACTGCACGGTGGATCAAGCCCCTCGGTCGGCCATTACATCAACGTGATCAACCCCGATTACACCGTGACGGGCATGGGCGTTTGCACGCGAGGGACGCTGTACGGGAGTACACAGGCGCAGACATTTGTATATTCTGGTCAATGGTACAAGCCGTATAACCTCAATCCGATGACGGTTGCAGAGTATGAGGCTGCGTTGAACGCGTGGTGTGACGCTCTGGCAAATCCCGAGCAGGGCGTGGACGCGGCACGCAAGGAGCTTGCTGCGGCGCAGGGCGTTGCCGAGGATGCGGGCAACAAGGTGAATGTTGCATCGCAGGCCGTTGCGGCAAAGCAGGCCCAGGTTGAGCGTGCTGCCGCTGACGTCGATACTGCGGCTGCCAAGGCCTCTGATGCCCAGGCTGCTGTGGAGCAGAAACAAGCTGTAGCTGATGCCGCCGCGCGTGCCGTGAGCGATGCCCGCGCCGATTTGAGCGCTGCCAACGCCGTTGTTGCGGCGGCACAGGATGCCGTGGCTGCCAAGTCTGGCGAGCTCGACATTGCCAAGGGCAAGGCGGCTGCTGCCAAACGCGCGCTGGACGCCGCTCGTACCGGTGTTGACGAAAAGCAGGATGCACTTGCCGCGGCCCAGGATGAGCTGGCGGCATACTCAGCCGATATCGCCGCTGCTCAGCGTGCGTTTGATGCGGCATCGTCTGCACTCGAAGACGCTCGTGCCAATCAGCGCGTGGCGGAGGCCGAACTTCTTGCCGCCCAAGGCGATGCCGATCAGGCAGGCATCGATGCTGCTGCCACTCAGGCGGAGCTCGATATGGCCCAGCAGGCTGCGAGCGATGCCGACGCCGTCGTGGCAACGGCTCAGGCAAAATCTGATGCAGCTGCCGGGCGTGCCTCTCAGCTTAAGAATGCCGCTGCGGCACTTGCCAGGGCCACAGAGGGCAAAGCCACTGCCGATGTCGCGCTCGATGCTGCGGAGGTGGCCGTGAGCGATGCCGAGTACGACGTGGTGGAGGCTGGCGATGCCGTGGCGAATGCAACTGCCGCCCGCGATGCCTCTGCCGCCGCGGTTGCCCGCCTGCGCAGCGTCAATCTTGCCGAAGCCATCGTCAATGGCAGCGCTGACGATGCGGACGAGGCGCTCAACGTCAAGATCGCTGCGGCCCACGATGCCGCCGAGCGTGCCGCGACCGCCAAGGCCGAGCTCGATGCCGCCGTGGCTGCGACGGATGCCGTGGCGCCGGCATACTTGGAGGCGCTTGCAAACTACACCGCCGCCAAGGCCGAGCTCGACCAGGCTATTGCCGAGCTCAACGCCGAGATTGCTCGCCAAGAGGCCGCCGAACGCGGGAATGGCGAGCAGGCTCAGACCGCTACGCAGGTGACGTACCAGGCCAAACATGCGGTGGCAACAACCGAGATTGCGACGCAGCAGACGGCGATGCCTGCCACGGGCGATGCGTTCGACCTGCTGGGCGAGACCTTCGTTATCGGCGGCACGGTCCTGGTAGCCGCCGGTGTCTTCCTGTCCGATAAACGCCGCCAGCTGATTCGTTAGGGACAGAAGGGGCTGCGGGCCATTTTCGGCGCGTACCGTGGGGGGTGATGAGGCTCCATGCGGCGCGCGCTGCCTTGTTCTTTAAGAGCGATTAAGGAGGGACATATGCAAATTAGGGGAGAGGCCGCGATCGTCTGTGGATTCATGGCGGGCCTGGCAACGGGGCTGCTGTTCGATGGATGTTTCGACAGCTATATCAATCGGTTCTGCGATTCTGGTTTTTCGAGAGGCAAGCCTTGGAAAACAGCGTCGGCTCATCGAGAAGCGACCGCGCCCATCGAGCCCCGCAGTGTGGATACCTCAAAAATCAAGGTAATCGTCACTAAGAACGGCAAGATTTATCACCGCTCTGCTGGATGCAAGAACCTTCCTCAAAACGCCATCAGAACAAGCGTGCCTTTGGCGACCGCGCTCAAGCGAGGAAAGATCCCCTGTTCAGCATGTTGCCCGTCGGCGGTTTAGGAGATTCTTCAGGGCTGCTCTGCAAGGATATGGGTCCCTGCGGACGCGTGGGTTTAAAAACGTGTCCGCACGACATGTGACACTTAACCTGTCGTCATGCTCCGTCGCGGCGGCATGCATCTGAACAGCGACCCTCTAAGGAGTTCGATATCGATGAGTGACAACACCAAACATCTCGCAAAGAAGTGCGTCAAGGACGCGGGGCCGTGTCTCGCGCTGTGCGCAGCCGGCGCAGCGATCGCGCTGCTGGCTGTTCTGGGGCCATTCGACGTGCTCCGAAGTGCCAGTTCCCTGCACGTCATCATCGCCCTTGCCGGTGCCATGATGACCGGCGGCGTGCTCGATCTGATCTTTTGGGTGTTTGACCCGTTTGGATGGAAGAACGAGGGGTAAGCCCTAAGGGATGCAGATGCCGGGGCAGACCCGCAATTTCTGCTATCGATTTGTCCAGAGTCGCACAGCGCGGAGGTGTTGTTTGATGTCCATTTTCGTTACCGGAGACGTTCACGGTGTTGCCGAGTACGGGGCGAGCCGCTTCTCGTCGCGCGTTTGGCCATTGGGTCGTACGCTGACGCGCGATGACGTGGTGATCGTTGCCGGTGACTTTGGCTTTATATGGAGTGGCTCAAACACCGACAAATACTGGCTCGACTGGTTTGAGTCCAAGCCCTGGACCACGTGTTTTGTCGACGGTAATCACGAGAATCACCATTTGCTGGCGGGGCTGCCGATCCGAGAGTGGAACGGGGGCCTCGTTCACGAGGCTCGCCCACATGTGCTGCACCTGATGCGCGGCGAGGTGTTCGACATCGCGGGGAACACGGTGCTCGCCATGGGTGGAGCCGCGAGCCATGACAAACAGTGGCGCCGGGAGGGAAAGACGTGGTGGCCCGAGGAAATGCCGAGTGAGAGCGAGGTGGAATACTGTCGCGCCTCGCTCGATCGTGTGGGCTGGAAGGTCGACTATGTTGTGACTCACGAGGCGCCGGTCGATTTGGCAGACGAGCTGTGCATGGAGTGCAATCGCGAGTTCTACGACGATTCGCTGCAGGCCTTTTTGGGCGAGCTCGATGGGCGACTCGACTACCGCACCTGGTTCTTTGGCCATTACCATGACGATGAATGGCGCGATGAAAAGCATCGCCTTATCTACCAAGATATCGTGCGGATCGAAGCGCGATGTGCCGACGGATTCGGCGAGACGACGAGCAACTATTCCGAGCAAGAGCGTTAGGAGGTTCCCATGATCTGGTTTACCAGCGATACCCACTTTGGACACGAGAACATGCTGCGGCTCGCCGACAGGCCTTGGTCGACTGGTGCGCAGATGAACGACGCCATGGTCGCCAACATTAATAGCAAGGTCGCTTTGGACGACGAGCTTTATATTCTGGGCGACTTCAGCTTTAAGATGACGGTGCAAGACGCCTACGAGCTGCGTAAGAGCATTGCATGCAAGCACGTCCATCTGCTGCCTGGCAACCACGACAAAGACTGGACGCAGCCTGCGGTGGCGGATGCTTTTATCGTCGAGCCGCCCATTTGTGTGCTCAAGATCGACCGCCAAAAAATCGTGCTGAGCCACTATCCCATGGTCGACTGGCAAGGCATGTCGCACGGCGGCTGGCATCTTCACGGACATATCCACAGCTGCGGCGGCGCGTACAACACGTTCAACCTTAGGCAGGGGCTGCTGCGCTATGACGTGGGCGTGGACGCCAACGGCTACGCCCCGGTGAGCCTGGAGGAGCTCAAGTCGTGGTTTGCGCAGGTCGACGAGCCGGCGTGTTGCGTTAAATGGCCGTGGTGGGTCAACGCCACGGGCGACGAGCAGATCGAGCACGATCTCGAAGCCTATAAGAGGGAAGTGGTGATCCGATGACGGTTTATGTGACGGGTGATGTCCACGGTGGCATCGACATGCAAAAGCTCCGCGACTGGGAGCTTGGGGATAGTCTGACGAGCGACGACTATCTGATTATCGCGGGAGACTTTGGCTTTCCGTGGGATTTCTCTGCCGAGGAATGTGCCGACATCGCCTGGCTGGAGTCGCGCCCCTATACCGTGCTGTTTGTCGACGGCAACCACGAGCGTTTCGATCACTGGTCGGAGCGCCCCATGGAGCTGTGGCACGGCGGCCTGACGCAGCGTCTGTCGGACACCTCGCCCATCCGACGCCTGACGCGCGGTGAGGTTTTTGAGCTCGACGGCTCAACGATCTTTACCATGGGCGGCGCCACGAGCGTGGATAAGGAATACCGCATTCCGTATTCCAGCTGGTGGCCGCAGGAGCTGCCGGACGAGCGCAACTTTGAGGAGGCGCGGGCAAAGCTCGACAGCGTGGGTTGGAAGGTCGACTATGCGATCACCCATACCTGCTCCACGCGCATGCTTTCGCCCACGCTTTACCCGGCACCTGGCTGGAATTATCCCGATGTCGATCGACTCACCACGTTTTTCGACGAGCTGGAGGACCACCTGGACTACAAGCGCTGGTACTACGGGCATTTTCATCGTGACGCCAACCCAGCCGAGTGCCACACCGTGCTCTACGACTGTATTGTCCGCCTGGGCGACGAACTCCAGCCCTGGGATGTCGCGTAGGGGCGGGGTGGCTGGCTACTCGACCGTTACAGTGATGTTTTCCCGATGCGTGCGGATAACATCCCAGCTAAAGTGCTCGACCAGCTGCTCGGCAGAGCGCGGTGTGGCGTCCGGCGCGATGCCTGTTTGCCCGGCGAGCCAGCCCAGTAGTGCCTCGGGCGCGCCAAAGCGGGTGCGGAGCTCGCCCAGGTCCAGGTCGCGGTCGCGCTTGGAAAGGCGGCGGCCATCCGGCGACATGAGCAGCGGAATGTGCGCGTAGTGCGGCGTGGGAAGTTCCAGCAAATGCTGCAGGTAGATTTGGCGCGGCGTGGAGCCCAGCAGGTCGCATCCGCGCACGACCTCGGTGACGCCCATGGCGGCGTCGTCGACCACTACGGCCAGCTGATAGGCAAATACGCCGTCGCTGCGGCGCACCAAAAAGTCGCCGCACTCGGTAGCGAGTGCCTCGCATTGGGCCCCGTACGTGCGGTCCACGAATTCGATCACGTCGTCTGCAAGGTCATCGACGGTGGGCACGCGCAGACGAGTGGCCGGGGCGCGCAGAGCGCTGCGGCGGGCGATTTCTTT
>URVD01000058.1 GCA_900551195.1 uncultured Collinsella sp. | reverse complement strand
TCGTCGGTCGCGTACCGAAGTACGCTTCCCTCCTCTTTCACGTCACCTTGCTCGCTTAGGGGCGTTTTCGCTGACTCATGCTCAACCAGCGACGTTTCCACGCTCATCCGCCTTGGATCGTATTGCCCGTGGCCGGTAGCCGTGCGGCACTGGTCCGCGTGGCGGCGTATAATCGGCGGCAGATGACTTGGACGTTAGGAAACCATGATCGATAGCATGCAGCAGATGGCGCTCGACACGCTCGGCGCCTATTTTGGCTACACCTCGTTTCGCCCGGGGCAGGACCGCATGGTCGATGCGATCCTTGCCGGTCGCGACGCGCTGGGTGTTATGCCCACGGGCGCCGGCAAGTCCATTTGCTACCAGGTGCCCGCGCTCATGCTGCCCGGCATCACCTTTGTGGTGAGTCCGCTGCTGTCGCTTATGGAGGATCAGACCCGCGCATTGCTCGCGGCGGGTGCGCGGCCCAGCTATCTCAACTCCAGCCTTACGCCGGCCCAGCAAAACACCGTGTTCAAGCGGGCGCGTGAGGGTCGCTACCAGCTTATGTACGTGGCACCCGAGCGCCTGCTCGAGCCTCGCTTTTTAGCCTTTGCGCAGGAGGCCGCGGCGGACGGCGGCATCGGCGTGCCGCTCGTGGCCATTGACGAGGCCCACTGCGTGAGCCAATGGGGTCAGGATTTCCGCCCCGCCTACCTGCAGATTCGCGAGTTTATCGATTCGCTGCCGCAGCGCCCCATCGTGGCTGCCTTTACCGCCACGGCGACCGAGCGCGTGCGTGCGGACATTCAGCAGATGCTCGGCCTGCAAAACCCCGCGACGGTGGTGACGGGCTTCGATCGCAAGAACCTCTACTTTGGTTGCGAGGAGATGGGCGACAAGGCCAAGACTGCCTGGGTGCGCGACTACGTGATCGCGCATTCGAGCGAGAGCGGCATCGTGTATTGCTCGACCCGCAAGACGGTCGATGCGCTGGCAGGCGAGCTTGCCGAAGCGCTGGGCCCCAGCGGCATTCGCGTTGGCCGCTACCATGCCGGCATGGGCAATGACGCCCGCCGCCAAAGCCAGCGTGCCTTTATTGACGACGATCTTCAGGTGATGGTTGCCACCAACGCCTTTGGCATGGGCATCGACAAGCCCAACGTGCGCTACGTGATCCACAACAATGTGCCCGAGAGCATCGAGGCCTACTACCAGGAGGCGGGCCGCGCCGGCCGCGATGGCGATCCGGCCAGCTGCCACTTACTGTGGAACGGCAACGATTTTCGCATGCGCCGCTTTTTAATCGACCGCGGCGATGCGGCCGACGAGGCGCTCGACGACGAGCAACGCGCGTGGGCGCTCCAAAATCGATATCGTCTGCTCAGCCAGATGGAGGGCTACTGCAATACCACCGGCTGCCTGCGCGAATACATGCTGCGCTACTTTGGCGACGAGGCCGCGGCCGAGCATGCGGCAGCCGCCGCGGGCGGCACCGCCACGGACGAAGCCGAGGGCTGCGGCAACTGCAGCAACTGCCTCACGCAGTTCGAGGTCGAGGACGTCACCGATATGGCCCGTGCTGCCGTGCGCTATGTGGCCACGCGACCCATGCGCTTTGGCAAGTCGCTGATCGCTGATGTGCTCCACGGCGGCAATACCGAGCGCATTCGCCAGATGCATCTGGACGAGGACCGCGGCTACGGTGAGCTGTCGAGCGAATCGGTCGGGCGCATCAAGGACATCATCGGTCAGCTGTGCGGCCGCGGTTATTTGGCAACCTCGCAGGGGCAGTACCCGGTCGTTGGGCTGGGCCCGCGTGCCGTCGAGGTCGAGGATGAGGCGTTCGCCTTTACCGTTAAGCGTCGCGCGTCCAAGCGCAAGGCCTCGGCCCGCGCCCGCCGTGCGGTGGATCTGCTGCGCGAGGAGGCCGAGCTGGATCAGCGCCCGCGTGTGGGCGACGATGCCGAGCTATTCGAGCGCCTGCGCGCCCTGCGCAAGGAGATCGCGGCCGAGCTGGAGATGGCGCCGTACATGGTCTTCTCCGACAAGGCCCTGCGCGGCCTGTGCCGCCTGCGCCCGCAGACGCGCGACGAGCTTGTCCAGGTCAACGGCATCGGCGAGAAAAAGGCCGATGCCTTTGGCGAGCAGTTTATGGCGGCGATTGAAGAGTTTGAGTCCGAGCATGCGCGGGATGGAGCGTAACGATGGCAACCGACGATAAAACCGACCGCGCTGGCGTATCCGCCGTACCGCTGTACCAGCAGGTCATGGACGACCTAAAGGGCGAGATCGCGCGCGGCGTGTACGCAGCCGGCTCGCGCATTCCTTCCGAGATGGAGCTCGCGAAGTCCTATGGCGTGGGACGCGTCACCGTGCGCCGTGCCATCGAGGAGCTATCGCGCGCGGGGTATCTCAACCGCCAGCAGGGGAGGGGCACCTTTGTGTGTGCGCCCAAGCTCAAGCGCAAGATTCGCCAGAAGGGTGACGTTCAGAGCTTTTCTGAGGGTTGCGCTGCCAATGACATGGCGGCCGGAGCACGCCTGGTGTCGCGCACGGTGGTTGCGGCGACGCGCGAGGACGCGGCGTTTTTTGGGGTGGAACCCGGCTGCGAGCTCATCGTTGTCGAGCGCGTGCGCACGGCAGACGGCGTGCCCGTCATGCTCGAGAACAACGCCTTTGTGCTGGCCGACCATCCCTATCTGCAGACGCTTGCCGACAAGGACCTCACGGACAATTCCATCTTTGCACTCGTTGCCGAGCGTTCGGGCCGCGCGCCGCTCAAGTCCGACCCTTGTACCGTGGAGATTGCGCTTGCCGATGCTCGGGCTGCCTCGCTGCTGGAGGTGCCGGTCGGCGAACCGCTCTTCTATATGGAGGCGTACTTTACCGATGCGGACGGGCGGCCCCTGCTGCTCGGGCGCCAAAAGATCGTGGGTTCGCGCTACGTGTTCGACATCTAATGTTCATAGATAGAACAACATAGAACAAACTTGCTGAAACGACTTCACCTGCGACAGCTCGCGTGCTATAAATAGGACAACATAGAACGACTGCAGGTACGAGCTGCTGTCGTTCAAAGCCGCCACACAAGGAGGAGCGTCGCCGTGAACGCACACGATCTGATTCAGGAAATTATCGAGCGCAAGGGTAAGATCGAGAACGTCTTTTGGATTGCCTGCGGCGGTTCGATGATAGACCTCATGCCGGCTAACGAACTGCTCAAGCGCGAGGCGACCACGTTTACCTCGACGGTTTACACGGCGCGCGAGTTTTGCCTGATGGCTCCCAAGAGCCTTGGCGAGAAGTCGCTCGTTATTGCCTGCAGCCACAGCGGCAACACGCAGGAGGTCGTTGACGGCTGCGAGATGGCGCTGGCAGCCGGTGCCGAGGTCGTTGCCCTCACCGACTGCGAGGGCTCCAAGATCGATAACGGCAAGTGGACCACCTGGGTCTATCCGTGGGGCGAGGGCGTGTCACAGGCCGAGGTGCCGCAGGGCATCGGCGCTCTGATCGCCGCCGAGCTGCTCGACCAGCAGGAAGGCTACGAGGCACTCGCCGACATGTACGAGGGCCTCAAGCAGATGGATGCGCTGCTGCCCGCCGCCCACGAGAAGGTCAACACCGAGCTGGGCGATCGCTTTGCCGAGCTCTGTCAGCAGCACAAGTTCTTCTATATCCTGGGCTCCGGCCCCAACTTTAGCCAGACCTACGCCATGGCCATCTGCTCGCTCATGGAGATGCAGTGGCAGCACTGCTGCTACATCCACTCCGGCGAGTATTTCCACGGTCCTTTCGAGGCTACCGAGCCTGGCGTGTTCTACTTTGTGCAGCTCGGATCGGGCGAGTGCCGCCCCATGGAGGAGCGCGCGCTGGCGTTCCTCAACACGCACACCGATACGGTCATGGTGCTCGATGCGCTCGAGTACGGCGTAGGCGACGTGCCCGCCAGCGTGCGTTCGTACCTGGAGCCGATCTTCTTCTACAACATGAGCTGCGAGCTGCGCGCCGCCCGCGGCAAGGTGTTTGACCACAGCCCCGAGGTCCGTCGCTACATGGGCGTCGAGCAGTACTAAGTAGCGGGGAAAGCGAACTTTTACGACGGGGCCTTCGCCAAACGAGGGTCCCGTCTGCGTCGCGGCACCCCGTCCCAGCTGTCGAATAATGAAGTCAAATGCTTTTCCCCAGAAGTGAACGACCTATTTTGGACCCCCGAAGCATCCACACTTTTTGGCGCCAAAACCGCAGGATTCTAACGTCAAAACCGCAGGAAATGAGCCGCCAAAAGTGTCGATGCTTCGGGGGTCCATTTTGACTCGTTCACTTCGCGGAAAAGTATTAGACCTGAAAATAAGACCCCTGGCCCCACCGCCAGCAACCGCCCCTACCAATGTTGACGCGCCTCGATAACCGTTTGCCAAAGCTTAAACCGCTTCGTTTCGACACGCTTGAGGGCAAAATATCGCTGCTCCTCGCTCATGGGCTTGTTAAAAATGGGTCGCTTATTCCGATGCAGCTTGCGCCGGATGCGCTCGCACAGGCGAACGAGCTTTTCGTAGTCGCTTGCCTGATCGGTCGTCACCGTAAAGTACGCGACCCCATTGAGCATCTGTAGCTCGTTGCGGCGCTCGGCATCCTTGTGGATTTTCTCGCTTCCATCATGAATGGCGTCGCTGTCGTAATCAACCAGCGCGGTCAGTACTTCGGGCAGCAAGCCAGCCCTTACTTTATCCAGGCCCACCTCTGCTTTCGCCGTAAGCGTGATGTCGGGCGTGCGCTCCAACACGCGCAGTTTGCGGTTGCGCCCATCGTTGTAACCGTCGCGAATGAAGTACTTCTTGTTCAGCTCGGCCTTGCCCAGTGCAAGCCCGCCGTAATGCGCAGGCAGCGACATAAACATGCAAAGCCCCGACTCCCTTGGAGACCGTGAGCCCTCTTCCACGTACGGAAGCAACGCCTTCGCCTTAGCGGCGCCTCTCACCTTTGATGCCCGGTCAAGGTACGCCGCGATGAGCTCCTTAGTCGTGAGCCTGCCATCGCGCATGCCCGCATCCCTGCTTGTTACCCCACCGGGAGCAAGGTTATCCAGCCGGTAGTCCGATGTCATGGCATAGCCGGCGTAGATGGCCTCCGCCGCATCGCCATCGTGCGCGGCCTGCAAATACGCCAGCTCGGGAGAGCACACGTACGCATCCAGGTCGCCCATCCAGTGGCCCAGCGAGATAAACGAACCCGCCGGGAGCTCGTTGGTGCACAGGTGCGTCTTAACATGCTTGCTCTGCCGACGGTCGGCGCGCGACGGCACCAGCAAATCCAGCGTTTGGATCCCCAGGTCGTAGCGATCGATAAACTCCTGCGCCTCTTGGTCCAACAGCGCGCAGGCGCCTGCAATCGACACGACCTCTGGTTCCGAATCCCCAAATCGAGGGTTCGGGATGTGCGCCAAAAGCGCCAACGCAGCGTTATGTGAAACGATAAAGTAGCTCATGGCGCGAAGATAGCACGCGCGTCGGCAGCCGCTGGCGGTCCCGCTAAGTTTTCGGCAAACGACCGGCGGTTTTTAGCCGCAGCGCGTCCAAAATGTTCATTCGTCGACGTCTAGCTGCAAATCCGTCAAGCTTTTGGCAAGGTTGCCGCTCAACTGACCAAAAGCTGACCATGCACTTGCCCATTTGCTTGACGGCACCCCCTCGCCAAAATGCTCCGCGACTTCTCGGACGGTCGAAATGCTCGTTTAGCGACCACACACCCAGCGCTGGGGTATCCTTGGAGCACATGCACCGCAAGTCGCACAAAGGAGCCGCCATGCGCACCGAGCTCGATGTTCCCTTTTTGCACAAAGACCAGGCCAAGGCCCTGGGCGCCAAGTGGGACCGGGTCAAGAAGACCTGGTACGTGCCCGATGGCGTCAACCCCGAGCCCTTTGCCGCGTGGCTGCCCGGCGTGGATCGCTCCGACCCCAGCGCGCCCTACATCTACCTGGTACTGGGCAAGCGCGAGTGTTGGAAGTGTCACGAGCAGACAACGGTCGCGGCCTTTGGCATTCCGTATTGGGCGGCCGAGGACTCGGGCAGCAAGGCCGCGCCCGGCGCAGTACCCACCATGGACGATGCGGGCCACATCGCGATCGACACCGCCCGCGCCAACGCCATAGCCATCGTCCCCACGCTGGGCTGCGTACCGGCCGAGATCCGCGATTACCTGCGCGAGCGCTGCGGCTACAAGCCCGTAACGTCGCGCACCACCAAGACTGCATCGCTCTCCAGCACCTGCACCGGCTGCGGCGCGCTGCAAGGCAGCCATTACCTGTTCGAGGAGCCCACGTCACCGTTTGCGCTCACGGCCATCAACAAGCTGCCCGCGCTGGAGTTCGTGCGCGTGGAAGTCGCCGGCGTCTATGGCATCCCCGCCACCCAAGGCGACTTTGACCAGGCGCTCTTCACCTGGGCACGCGACCACCACACCCATTTCCACAAAACCCTGTGCGAGGGGATTTACCTGTAGGACAAAACTCGAAAAACGAGTCCAGATTTCCTCGGAAATCGAGTGCGACAATCCTCGAAAATCGAGTATGCGCAGGTAGCTGAGTTGTTGGTGTAACGCAGAAAATGTCGAATCACCGGGTTTGCCCGACTAGATATTCAGTCTTCGAAGCTATGACTCCGCCTCGTCATAGGCAATGGCGCATCCGCAGGTTGGGCATTGCTGAGGATAGACCGGGAGACGCAGACCCGTTCGAGCCCGCGGGTCAGTAGACTGCTTGTCGCGAATGTCGATGAAGTTGATGTCTAGGCATGGAAGGTCTGCGCCGCAGCTTGGGCAGGGCAGACAGATTTGGCTGCAGGTGGCCTCGACGAGCGGGAACAGGCTCCGGTCCATTAACGCTCGCGGTAGGTTTCCGTACACGCCTCGCGCGATATCGCTTCGCCATCCCATGGTCTCCCCTTTCCTGTTTTAACCGTTGAGGAGAGGATGGCAGGATCGAATGGCTTCGAATGGTGGCCTGTTGCGATCCGATCAATCGACATGATCGGGTTACAGCGGACCGCACCCGACTAATACGGAGCAACCGCCTCCGCCCGACGCCGCGATTCCGAGAAAGCGAACTCAGCTCGATGGGCTTCGAGGAATCGGGCGTTAGGACGCAAGCGATGTTCGTCCGGCTCGCGCAGCACCGAGCCTGCAAACGTCGCATAATCCGTATGCTCCAGAAGGTACGACCCGCAAAGTTGATAGTCGCCACGCACCAACTCAAACGAAATCAGATGGGCGTCGAACAGCGAATGTAGGTCACGGCGCAGCAGAATACCGTTGCTGACAACCTGCGACTTGGGACCCGAATAGTTCTCAATATGCGCAGCTTCGAGCGCTTCGCTGACATTGCAGCCCGAAACAGCACACTTACCGGTATAGGCCTCAAAGAGCTGAGTGCGGAAACGCTGCTGGCCGATTCGCTCACGGCGCAGCGCGTAGCGGACCTTTTCTTCGTCGCTCGCCGAGGCGCCGGAAAACTCCGCCGCGATTGGATCGTCCTTCATGTAGCTCATGTCGGGGTAGAAACGTGCATCGGGTCCGCCCTTGTGAACGGGGCCATGCAGTACAAACCAGCTGTTCTCCGGCTCGTAGCGCTCAACGAACGCTAGGCCGAGCACCTTGTAGCCAGCGCTCGTTGCAAAGAACACGCCAACGGGAACGCCGCACTCCATGCAGTTGATCATTTTTTCGTTATAGCGTTGGTCGCGCCAGCTTTCAACCGAAGCACTTTGCGATGAATACTTGAACACCCACGTGCCGTCCTCAAGATAGAGCGGGGGAACATCGGAATAGCTCCCACTTGTAGAGCTATGCACCGAAAGCGCAAAGGTCTTTTCCACAGGATGCTTGATGTGTCCACGACCCGGCCAATAAATACCTGATTGACGCGAAACGCAAAAGGTCTCAGAGCCAATCATCATGCGATAAGGATACTGGGGGCTATCAGCTTTAATGTTATGAGGAAGTTTTTCCCAAATCTCGCCACGCTGCTCCTCGCGCAAGAACCACTCCCAAGCCAAAACATACTCAGTCGGCACAAGGCTACAAGCGCGGTCGTAACTCGGCCGAGCAATCAGCGGAACACTAGAAGCGATGCCGTCCATAAGGAACCTCCAGGAAGAACAGTTCTCCACATTATCGCCTACGCAGCAATGGCACCGCACGAAAAAGGGCCCACTTCCCCCGAAGTGGGCCCTTGGGCTAGCCGTATTTAAGCAAACGTTGGCATTATGGCGTTGCGACACCGGCGAGCTTGACGCTGACGTTATAGGTCGTCGGGCTGTTCTCGATGGATTTGCCGTTAACGCAATCCGCGTCGGTTCCTTCCATCCAAATGTAGACGTGAACGGCAATGCCCTTGTAGCCAACACCAGTTGCAATGGGGTTAGTGTCCGCAGCAACCGAATAATCACCGCTCGTGCCCTTAGTGGCAACCCATCCGTCCGTGCCGCCAGTATAGATGTGCCTATAGGTCGCCTGCGCGAGCGTCGGCTTACCATCAATGTTCTGGATGCTCGTCCAGCCAGCAATGGCGGTTGCGTCGTTACCCTTGCCCTTCTCATCGCTCATGGCATACACGACGCGCAGGTCCTCCGGACCGGTGCCCGACTTACCGTTATCCCCAATCGCCTGCGTGGTAATCGCAACGCGCAGAGAACCAACCATGGTCTCCGAAGCTTCGCCGCCCACGGGCTCAATCGTTACGGGCGCACCATCAGATGCATCGAGATAAACATCAGCCGTACCAGTATCGGTAATGGTGTAGACGATGTAGTCGCTTTTAATGAAAGCGTTGTACTTCTTGCCAGCAACCTCATACTCGCCCGGCAAAGCCTTGGCAGTCGTTGAGAAATTGGGCGTTGAATAGTCGGTTACCAGGCCTTGGTTGTCCCAGCCGTTGCAAACGTACCAATTCTTAAGGTCGTCAGTCGAGGACGGGCTGAGCGTGGCACCCATGGTCTGGGCCTCAAGCGACTTCTGCTCGCCACCATGTTGGGCGCCGTTCTTGAGTTCATCGATCTGGAGGATGAAACCATTGGTCGTCGCGCTAATGGTTGACGTGGTTGCGGAGACCTTTGTATTCGCAACGTACCACGCATAGGTCGCTGCCGACAGGGCAAACGCAGAGAGGACCACGCTAACGGCGGCCGCAACAAGTTGTGTTTTTAGGCTCTTAGACGATTGCACGTAATCCTCCTTTCAAAAACAAA
>URVD01000057.1 GCA_900551195.1 uncultured Collinsella sp. | reverse complement strand
AATACATGACTAAACACGAAACACCGACTTGACGAAATACAGCCAGATTAGCGTCAGCGCGTAGAGGCGCGGGCGATGACCTGGGATTCGGTGGTGAGCAGTTCGGGTTTGGTGATGCTGCCGTCGATGCGTCCGAGGATGCGATTCACTGCCGTGGGAGCTGTCCAGTCAAGGCGGGAATCCATGGTGGTCAGCGGAATCTGCAGGTAGGGGGCTTCCTCGTTGTTGTCGAAGCCGATGACCTGCACCTGCGCGGGCACCTCATAACCAGCGGTGCGCAGAGCGGTCAATGCGCCGATGGCCAACTGATCGTTCAGGGCGATCACACCGTCGAATGGCACGCCGGAATCAATGAGCCGCTGGATCACACGGGCACCGGCTCCGATGGTCCAATCCTGACCGGTGTTGCCAATCAGCTGCGGATCCAGCTCAAGCCCACGGCGGCGCGTTTCTTCAATGACACCACGCAAACGCAGTTGTGCGTTGCCTTCCACAGCCTGCAACAAAGCGGCCGCGTCATAGTCGCCTCGTGCGCCCACTACAGCGAGGCGAGAAGAACCTCGATCGTATAGGTAGCCTGCCGCTGTTGCTGCGGCGGCAACATCGTCCGGAGTCACGTGGTCGGCAACACCCCATGTGGTTCGGGCACCGACAATAACCAGCGGGAAATCGACCTTCAGGTCTTCGGGCGAAATATCCTCCACCTCGCTCATGGAGAGAATCATGCCGTCTGACACGGTGGAGTTGAAGTTCTTGAGCAGGTCGCGCGCTCCTTTGGCCGAGCCCTCTGCATACGTGGTGACGTATACGGAGTAGTCGCGCTGACGAGCGGCGTCAATGGTGCGATTGGCCAACTCGGCCAGATATGGCGGAATCAGCGAAGGCACGGCAAGGGTGATGAAACCGGTGTGATCGCGATTCAGGTTGCGGGCGGCCACGTTGACTCGGTAGTCGAGGTCCTTAATGACCGACTCGACCTTGGCACGGGTCTCATCGGTCATACGCCCAGAGCCATTGATCACGTTCGACGCAGTTTTGAGCGATACACCGGCGGCCTGAGCGACATCGCGTAGCGTCACTCGACGCTTGGCTGTTTTCTCGTCGCTCATGCCGCACTCCTCTATCTGGACAACATTGCCATTCTAGCGCGGTCTAGCAGGACGCTTTAGCAATAAGAATGGCATTGCGGTTCAGCGTATAGCCGGTGGTGTCGGCCTCGCAACGGTAGACGATGATTGGTTCTCCCTCAATGCCGTTGACGGCAACGGGCTGGTTTGAGCGGTTGAGGTAGAAATCGAAGCGAGTGGAGCCATCTGCGGATCGGCGGATGGTGTGCAGGATGCGGGGATCTGTGGTGGGATAGGTTGGAGTTTGACCACCCTCAGTCGGCTGTGCCGACAGCTCCCGCCAGCAGGAACCGAACTCCTTAAGCAGGCGGGCAATGTCGTGGCGGCCAAGGTCGCACCCCACGTAGATGGCGGCGCCTTGGCCGTGGGGGTGACTGGTGATGGCGGGGACGCCGTCGAGCTCCCAGTCAGCAGCGGCTGTACCCACGTACGTGGCAAGCACGCGAGTGTCTGGAGCGACCGAGGTCACGTCATTCTGCCACAGACGTGTCGTGAGTCCATTCGACAAACCGATTTCGGCCGGTTCGTCTTCGGCTTCTTCTCCGAGGATGTTGAATTCTTCGGAGCGGATGCCGAGCATGTCGCGCAGAAGTCCGTTGCCGGCGCCGGGGTATCCGCCGAGACCGATGTGGAAGTGTTCGTCGATCAGGCCGGTGGCATAGCCGACGATGACCGTACCGCCGTTTTCGGCAAAGTCCGCGATGCGACGGGTATCCTCGTCGGACAGGGCGATCACGGTGGGCAGCACGATAGTCTGGTAGCCGCTCCAATCGTAGGCGAGCGGGACCACGTCCGCGCGCGCTCCGGCATCGAGATATCCGCGATACCAGTCGCGTACGTCATGCCAGTGATTGAGTTTCATGCTGGGCAGGGTCTCGGAGCGAGTGGCCCATTCGGATTCCGCACTAAACAGAATCGCCGTGTCCGCGCGCTTCAGTTCCGTGTCTTGCACACCCGCGTCGGACAGCGTCTTCAGCGCGGCGCCGAGTTCGCACACTCCTCGAAACAGTTTCGTATCGGAGCCCGCGTGGGGCACCATCGCGGAGTGGAACGCCTCGGCACCCGATGCGGATTGTCTCCATTGGAAGAAGTTGATGGCGTCGGCACCCATGGCCACGTGGGCCAAGGAGTCGCGCATGAGCTCGCCGGCGCGCTTGCGCATGTTAAGCGGCTTCCATTGGACGGCGGAGGTGGAGTGCTCCATCACGTACCACGGCTTGCCGAGCGCGAGCGAGTCCATGAGCGCGTCCGAGCAGGCGAGTTCGTCCAGATGGGATTCGCCCTCATGGAAGTAGTGATCGTTGGACACGAAGTCCACTTCGTTTGCCCATTGCGCGTAGTCCATGGTGCATTGGTCGGTGGAGACCATGAAGTTCGTGGTGAACGGCTTGCCGGGGCAGATTTCTTCGATGGCGTCGCGTTCGGCCTTGTAGAAGTCGAGCAGCATGTCGTTGCCGAACCGCTCGTAATCCAACTGCTGGGGCGGGTTGACCATGCTGTCGCCGCCCATGTGGCGAGGCAGCAACACCTCGTCGAAGCTGTTCACGTGCTGGGACCAGAAGGCCGTGCCCCACGCTTCGTTCAACGCGTCGACGGTCCCGTATTTGGCCTCGCACCACGTGCGGAACGCGGCCAAGGCGTTGTCGGAGTAGTCGTAGCGGTTGTTCCAGCCGTATTCGTTGCCCATGTGCCAGGCCGTCACGTATGGATTGTCCTTGTAGTGTTCGGCAAGTTTGCGGCACAGGCGCAGCGCGTATTCCTTGAACACCGGGCTTGTGGGCTGCCACGACTGGCGTGAGCCCGCATTGACCACATGGCCGTACCGATCGATTGGCAGCACCTCAGGATGACGCTCGTACAGCCACAACGGGGCCGTGGCAGTGGCCGATGCCAGGTCCACGGCGATGCCCGCCGGGATGCCGTCGAGTGAGCAGCCGATAGCGGGGGAGTGCGATTGGCCGAAGATGCTTAAGTGCAAGACGTTGCCAAAGGTCGAGGACATGCTATTCCTCCTCGAGTGTGACCTTGCCGCCCAGCAGGCGGTAGTGGTCGAAGAAATCGGGATAGGACTTGTTGACGGCCTCGGCGCCGTGGATCACGACCTCGCCGGTGGCACGGCTTGCGGCGATGGCGGCCATCATGGCGATGCGATGGTCGTTGTGCGAATCGACCTCGCCGCCGGTAAAGGCATCGACACCCTTGATGATGAGGTCGTCGCCGGCAATGCGCACCTGCGCGCCCAGCGCGGTGAGCTCGCGGGTGGTTGTGGCCAGGCGGTCGGATTCCTTGATACGCAGGCGGGCGCAATCGCGGATAAAGGTGCGGCCCTGTGCCAGCGAGGCCACGGCCGAGATAACGGGCACCAGGTCGGGAATGTCGTGGGCACTCATCTCAAAGCCGGCGAGCTTGTCGGACTGCACGGTGGCGGCGTTGGTGGAGCGCACGATGCGGGCACCAAAGCGCGAAAGCGCCGCAAGCACGTTGCGGTCGCCCTGCGCAGAGCTCAGCGACACGCCCTCGACGGTGATGGGGTCGGTGCCGATGGCGCCGGCACACAGCCAAAAGGCAGCGTTGGACCAGTCACCCTCGACGGCCACGTTGCCGGGCGTGCGGTACGAGCCGCTGCTCACGCGGAAGTTCGTGACCTCGGGCTGGCCGTCCTTGGCCGGAATACGTTCGACGTTGACCTCGACGCCAAAGGCCTTCATGGCCTGGATGGTCAGGTTGATATAGGGGCGGCTCTCGATGAGGCCGGTCACCTGCACACAGGAGGGCTGGGCCAGTAGCGGGGCCGCCAGCAGCAGGCCGGAGATATACTGCGAGCTCACGTTGCCCGGAAGCACGAAGGTGCCCGGGCGCATGCGGCCGCTCGTCTTGAGCGGAAAACCGCCCAGACCCTGTAGGTCGCAGCCGGCGGCGATGATCTCGTCCGAGAGCGGGGAGAGCGGGCGGGCGCCCAGGCGGCCCTGGCCTACGAAGGTGGCATCCGCACCCAGCGCGCAGGCGACAGGCAGCATAAAGCGGAGCGTGGAGCCGCTTTCGCCGCAGTCGAGCGTGCCGCCCGCAAGTGCCTTGAGCAGGCCAAACTCAACACTCTTCATGGTGGGGTGGACCTGGAAGCCGTCCTCGACGGTCTCGATGCGAGCGCCCAGGGCCGTAAGGCAACGCACCGTAGCCTCGATGTCGGCGCAGGTGGTGTTGCAGGTAACGTGCGTCTCGCCGTTGGCAAGCGCAGCGCAGATGATCAGGCGATGCGCCATCGACTTGGACGCGATGGCGGGAACGGTGCCCTTGAGCGGGGACGGGGTGATGCGGGCTAGCATGCGGATGCGTCTCCCTTCTGGCCGAGGCCCTCGGCAATGAGTTCGTGGAAAGTGGAAAGCGGCGTGCGGTCGATGCTGCAGCGGCCAATGCCGTGCGGAATTACCAGGTCGATGGTGTCGCCCACGCGTTTTTTGTCGTGCAGCGCCTCGGCAAAGACGGCGTCGGCATCTAGGTCGCAGCGGGTCTTGAGGCCATGGCGGGCGCAGAGCTCCTCAATACGACCGGGCAGTGCAGCATCGCAAACGCCGTGCAGGGCCGCGGCGCGCGTGATGATGCCCATGCCGATCGACACGCAGTTGCCGTGTCCGAGCTCAAAGTGCTCGCAGGCCTCGACGGCGTGTCCGGCGCTGTGTCCAAAGTTGAGCAGCTTGCGCTGGTTTGTTTCGCGCTCGTCGGCGACGACCACGGCGCGCTTGATGTCGATATTGCGGGCGATGATGAGCGCTACGCGGGCTACATCGCGGTTGAGCAGCTCCAGCGTGAGCGGGGTCTTCTCCAGCTCGGCGAAAAGCTCTGGGTCGGCGATCACGGCGTGCTTGACGACCTCGCCGCAGCCGTCGGCGAACTGCTCGGGCGTAAGGGTGGCCAGGCACCCCACGTCGGCGATAACCACATTCGGCTGCCAAAAGGCGCCGGCCAGGTTCTTGCCGGCAGCCAGGTCGATGGCGGTCTTGCCGCCCACCGACGAATCCACCATGGCGAGCAGACTCGTGGGGATCTGCACAAACTTGCAGCCACGCATGTAGGTGGCGGCCACAAAGCCCGCCACGTCGCCCACGACGCCGCCGCCGAGTGCCACGATCACGTCGGAGCGCGAAAGCTCGTGCTCGGCCACAAACTCCAAAATGGCAACGTAGGTCTCGGCGCGCTTGTGTGCCTCACCGGCCTCGAAGGTGCAGATACTCACTTCGTAGCCTGATGCCTCCAGGCTCTGCTTAACGGGCATCTGGTAGAGCGGGCCCACGTTGGTGTCCGTCACGATGACGGCCTTGGTGCCGCCGGCAGTGGCGCGCACGAGCGGTCCCGCCTGCTCCAGCAAAAACGTGCCAACATGCACCTGGTAGGGGCGTGCGGTGTCGATATCGATGGTAATCGCCATAAGCTATGGTCCTTTCGACCTGGCGTGATAGGTGGTCTAGTGGGAGGCCTCGTCGTCGAGTGCGCGCTTAATGCGGTCACCTTCGGCAAGGAGATTCTCCAGATAGCGCTGGTCGCGGTCCTTGAGCGCACGGCTGTAGGCGCCGAGCGAGTCGATCAGGTGGTCGATCTCGAAGGCAAGCGCGTCGGCGTCGTCGATCATGAGCTCGGACCACATTTGCGGGTTGAGGTGCGCCACGCGGGTGAGATCGCGGTAGCTACCGGCCGAAAAGCCGTGGTGGACCTGGGCGGTCGGGCTCTTTACGTAGGCGTTGGACACCACGTGCGCAAGCTGGCTCGTGAAGGCGATGACGCGGTCGTGCTCGGCGGCGCTGGTCACGCTGAACTTGCCAAAGCCCAAGGGGCGCACCATCTCGCGCACCTGCCCCAAGAGCTCCAGTTTGAGCGCATCGTCCACCGCGGGTGGCACGAGCACGAGCGGGGCGCCCTGGAACAGGTCGGCGCGGGAGTGCGCGTAGCCCGAGAACTGGGTGCCTGCCATGGGGTGCGCACCCACAAAGTAAAAGCCGTGCTCGCGGGCAAGCTCAAAGGCGCGCTCGCACACGATGCCCTTGACGCCCACCGTGTCGATCACCACGGGGCCCATGATGGCCTCGGTGTCGGTGGCGTCGGCGAGCGCCTGGGCGTGCGCCTCAAGCCACTCGATGCAGGCCTCGGGGTAGCAGGCAAGGACGATGATGTCGCATTCGCCGAGTGTCTCGTCGTTGAGCTCTCCGGCGACAGTGCCCATGCTGGCGGCCGTCATGACATCATCATCGGGGTCCCAGGCCAGCACGCGAACGCCCGCCTGCGCATAGCCGCGGGCAAAGCTGCCGCCGATGAGGCCCAGGCCAACGATGCCCGCGCATTTGGGACCGCCCTGGTTAACGCGCGCGTTTCTCACCGTACCCATGGGCTACTCCATGGTCTCTTGGCAGACGACCTCGCGGATGGCGCGAATGCGGCGCATGGTGTCGTCGAACTGGTCGGGGGTGAGGGCCTGAGCGCCGTCGGACCATGCGCGGCTGGGCTCGTCGTGGACCTCGATCTCCAGGCCGTTGGCACCGCAGGCGGTCGCGGCGAGCGCCATGGGCTCAACGTAGCGGGTGTAGCCGGTGGCGTGGCTGGGGTCGGCAACGACAGGCAGGTGCGACAGGTGGTGCAGCACCGGCACGGCGTTGAGGTCGAAGGTGTTGCGGGTGCGGGTCTCGAAGGTGCGGATGCCGCGCTCGCACAGGATGACGTTGTCGTTGCCCTCGCTCATGATGTACTCGGCGGCCATGAGCAGCTCATCGATCGTGCCGGACATGCCGCGCTTGAGCAGGATCGGGGTCTGGGTCTTGCCGACCTCCTTGAGCAGGGGGAAGTTCTGGGCGTTGCGGGCGCCGATCTGCATGACGTCGATCTTCTTGTCCAAGAAGACCTGCACGTCGCGTGGGTCCATGATCTCGGTGACGATCGGCATGTCGAGCTCGGCAGACGCCTCGCACAGCAGGTCCAGACCGGCGGGGCCCATGCCCTGGTAGGCGTAAGGGGATGTGCGGGGCTTGTAGGCACCGCCGCGCAGCATCGTGGCGCCGGCGGCCTTTACGCGGCGTGCGATGCGGATGAGGTTCTCGCCCTCGACGGAGCAGGGGCCGGCGATGACTTGGAACTGGTCGCCGCCGATTTTGACGCCGTGGCCGCAGTCGATGACGGAGTCCTCGGGGTGGAACTTGCGGTTGGCGCGCTTGAACGGCTCGGAGACGCGCTGCACGCGCTCGACGACATCCATGGACTCGAGCAGGAACGGGTCGATCTTGGTCGTATCGCCCACCAGGCCGATGATCGTCTCGTTCTCGCCGCGCGAGACATCGGTCTTCAGCCCCTTTTTCTCAATCCAGCTGACGATATGGCTTACGGCATCGTCGCTGGCGCTCTGCTTTAAAATTGCAATCATGGTGTGCCTCTCACCTCGATGGATAACTTTTGCAAAAACGGCCCGCATCGCGAGCCGTGTACATATGGTGCATGAGAGTTTATACTATCTGACTCGCTTTTGCCTTCTAAAGTGGGCCGTTGAGCCGCGTCTTCCTCGGAATTGCAAAGCTTTTTCTTTTATTTTGATAGCCTGTGGTGCACTTGGGTATAATGGCAAACGTTGGCCCTATTAGCTCAGGGGATTAGAGCGTCTGCCTCCGGAGCAGAAGGCCGTTGGTTCGAATCCAACATGGGGCACCATCGAACGTAAGACCGTCCGAACCTCGCATGGTCCGGGCGGTTTTTCTTATACCGACGCGACGTGATGGGACGTGGTATGGCAGCAACGGATATCGAGCGCGGACTCTCGACCGCCGAGGTCGAGGAGCGCATCGCCGCCGGTAAGATCAACCGCAACATGGAGCTCAAGACCAAGTCGGTCAAAGAGCTCATCATCGAGAACCTCTGCACGCTGTTCAATTTGATCAACGTGATCTTGGCTTTCCTGGTCATTTTGACCGGTTCATTTAAGAACCTGACGTTCCTGTTTGTGGTGTTCCTCAATACCGCTATTGGCGTCATTCAATCCATGCGGTCCAAGAAGATGGTCGATAAGCTCACGCTGCTGACCTCCAAGAAGGCCATTGCGGTGCGCGACGGCGCCGAGGTGGAGCTCGACCTGGACCAGATCGTGCTCGACGATATCATCCGCCTGGGGCGCGGCGACCAGATTCCCGCTGACGCCGTGGTGGTTTCGGGCGAGGCGCTCGTGAACGAGAGCTTGCTGACGGGCGAGAGCGACCTTATTAAGAAACAGCCCGGTTCCGAGCTCATGAGCGGCAGCTTTATCGACTCGGGCCTGCTGCGCGCCCGCGTGATCCATGTCGGCGCCGACAACTACGTGGCCAAAATTAATAACGAGGCGAAGTACGTCAAAAAGGTCAATTCCGAGATCATGAACGCGCTTAACGCCATCGTGCGCTTTGCGAGCATCATCATGATCCCGCTCGGTTTGGCGTTGTTTGCCTCGAGTGTGAGCGAGCTGTGGGATGCCGCGGGAACCCCGGGCGATAGTGCGCTTTCATGGTGCTTCTCCGAGCTGTTGGCTGGTCATGTGCCTTCGTCGGCGCTGCTGTCCACGGTGGGCGCCCTGCTGGGCATGATCCCGCAAGGCCTGGTGCTGCTGACCTCGTCGGTGCTCGCCATCGCCACGGTGCGCCTGGCCCGCCGCAAGGTGCTGGCGCAGCAGCTCTACTGCATCGAGACGCTCGCTCGCGTCGACGTACTGTGCCTGGACAAGACGGGCACCATTACCTCGGGTCGTATGGAGGTCGAGGGCACCTACCCGCTGCCTGTTGAGGGTGTTGGCTTTGGCGTGGACTCGGACGAGGCGGCTGTTCCCGTCGATACCACAGTGCTCGATTTTGCGCTGGCTAACGTGGCACGTGCGACCTCGGCCGATGCCAACGAGACATGCCAGGCGCTGCTCAACTATTACGCCGACCGTCCGGTCGAGGTGTCTGAGCCGCTGTCGGTCATTCCGTTCTCGTCTTCCAAAAAGTGGAGCGGCGCGTCGTTTGCACAGGGCTCATATGTGATGGGTGCGGCGCAGTTTGTGCTCTCTGATCGTGCGTTTGCCCAGGTCGAGAACCGTGTCGCCGAGCTTGCCGATACCTGCC
>URVD01000056.1 GCA_900551195.1 uncultured Collinsella sp. | reverse complement strand
GTGTCGAACACCACTCCCGTGCGTTGCTTGGCGTCCTTGATCGCCTTGCTGCCGGCATGTTCGCCGACGTTTTGGCCGAGCAGCTCGATGGAGCCGGCATCGGGGTATATGAGGCCGAGGATGGCCTTGATGGTGGTCGTCTTGCCGGCGCCGTTCGAGCCGATGAAGCCGACGACGCTTCCGGCGGGCACGGTGAGGTCGACGTTTCGGAGGTCGAAGCCGTCATAGTGCTTCGACAAGCTGCGTATGCGGAGGAGGTCGTTCATCAGTCGTCACTTTCTGCGATGAGGTCGAGCATGTCATGGAGCTCCGGGATGCCGACGTTCGCACCGCGCGCTTCGTCGACGGCCTGGACGAGCAGCTCCTCGATGTGCCGGAGGCGCTCCTCGCGAAGAAGCTCGAGGTTGCCGCCGGCCACGAAGCTGCCCTTGCCGGGCACCGTCTCGATGAAGCCTTGGAGCTCCAGCTCGGCGTACGCGCGCTTGGTCGTGATGACGCTGATGCGCAGGTCGCCGGCCAGTGCTCGGATGGAGGGCAGCTGCTGCCCTTCGCCCAGCTCACCCGTCAGGATGAGGGCCTTCATCTGCGAGACGATCTGGTCGTAGATGGGCTTGTCGCTCGAATTGGATAGGATAATGTCCACAGCGGCTCCTTAGCTGTTGGGCTACACGTGTATATAACCGGTAAGCACAGTATATATACACTATGCACAGTTACGCAAGAGACAAATTCGGATTAAGCCGGCTACCCAGACCCCAACTGATGAATTTGTCCTGATAGGTGCCCTATGGCGAGGTTTCACGGCTACAATAGGGCAGTTACATCGACGTAATGCATATAGAACGCAAGAAAGGATCCGCATGGCAAGCCTGTCGGATGAAATCTCGTCGCGCCGCACATTCGCGATCATCAGCCACCCGGACGCCGGTAAGACCACGCTTACCGAGAAGCTGCTGCTCTATACCGGCAGCATCCAGACTGCCGGCTCGGTCAAGGGCAAGAGCTCGGCCAAGCATGCTGTCTCGGACTGGATGGACATCGAGAAGGAGCGCGGCATCTCCGTCACCTCCTCGGTGCTGCAGTTCACCTATAACGGCGCCTGTGTCAACATTCTCGATACCCCCGGCCACCAGGACTTCTCGGAGGATACCTACCGTACCCTTATGGCCGCCGACGCTGCGGTCATGGTCATCGACGGCGCCAAGGGCGTCGAGGCCCAGACCAAAAAGCTCTTTAAGGTCTGCACACTGCGTCACATCCCCATCTTCACCTTTGTGAACAAGCTCGACCACGAGGCTCGCGATCCGTTTGAGCTCATGGAAGAGATCGAGAACGTTCTGGGCATCAATACGTATCCCATGAATTGGCCGATCGGCAGCGGCCGCAACTTCCGCGGCGTGTTCGACCGTCAGACCCGTCGTGTCATTGCCTTTGAGGGCGATGGCCACGCCAACGCCACCAAGAAGGTCGCCGAGGTCGAGGCCGAGCTGGGCGATCCTTCTATGGACGAGCTCATCGGCGAGGAAAACCATAAGAACCTGATGGACGACATCGAGCTGCTCGATGGCGCCGGCGATGAGCTCGACTTGGATGCCGTGGCCTGCGGCAAGCTGAGCCCGGCGTTCTTTGGCTCGGCGCTCACCAACTTTGGCGTGGAGCCCTTCCTCAAGGAGTTCCTGCGTCTGGCCCCGACGCCGCGCGCCTATACCGATACGCTCACCAACGAACCGGTCGATCCCTGCCGCGACGACTTTAGCGGCTTCGTGTTTAAGATCCAGGCCAACATGGACAAGAACCACCGCGACCGCATCGCCTTTGTGCGCATTTGCTCGGGTAAGTTCGAGCGCGGCATGGATGCCTTTCACGTGCAGGGCAACCGCAAGCTTAAGCTCGCCACGGGCACGTCGATGATGGCCGACGATCGCGCCATCGTGGACGAGGCGTACGCGGGCGATATCGTGGGCCTGTTCGACCCGGGTATCTTTAGCATCGGCGACACCGTGTGCTCCGGCAAGCGCCACGTGCAGTATCCGCAGATCCCGACGTTTGCCCCCGAGATGTTCGCTCGCATTACGCAGGTCGACACGCTCAAGCGCAAGCAGTTCGTCAAGGGTATGGAGGAGCTTGCCCAGGAGGGTGCCATCCAGATCTTCCGCGAACTGGGTGCCGGCATGGAGAGCGTCATCGTGGGCGTGGTCGGCGTGCTGCAGTTTGAGGTACTCGAGCGCCGTCTCAAGGCCGAGTACCGTGTTGAGGTTCGTCGCCAGCCGCTGCCCTATACGGACATCCGCTGGATCCAGAACGACCCCGACACCATCGATATCCCGGGCCTTTCGCTCACGCGCGACACGCTGCGTGTCGAGGACATGCGCGGCGGTAAGCTGCTGCTGTTCACGAGCCCGTGGAACGTGGATTGGGCAACCGACCACAACCCCGACCTGATCCTGTCGGAGTTTGGCAACGTAGCCTTTTAACGCATTGGCGCGGTGGTCCTGTGGGGCTGCCGCGCCGTTTGTTTGCCTTATGCCGCGCGAGCGGCTATCATACCCACCGTCGTCTCAAGACCGGGGCGTCCGAGCAGTTCGGGTCCGATATCCTGCTCGTTAAACCTAAAACCAAAGGAGTACATAATGATCAAGAAGGTCATGGAGGACTACAAGGTCCTGTTGCGGAGCATTCCCGCGGCAACGGTTTCGCTGTTTTTCGTGAGTGTCATCATGATGAACCTGCTGGCCAACAAAGAGCTCATCAGCCTGCCGTATCTGGCACTCGATTGCGGCTTTGTGGTGAGCTGGGTCTCGTTTTTGTGCCAGGACATGATCTGCAAGCGCTTTGGCGCCAAGGCATCCATCAAAATCTCTATCCTCGCGCTGCTGGTCAACCTGGCCGTGAGCTTGTGCTTTTGGGCATGTTCGCTCACGCCCGGCATGTGGGGCGCCTACTACGACACGGGCATGATCGAGGTCAACACCGCCCTTAACGCCACCATCGGCGGCACCTGGTACGTGGTGCTGGGCTCTTCGCTGGCAATGCTCGTTTCTGCCGTGGTTAACTCCACGCTCAACCAGTCGCTCGGCCGTATGCTCAAGAAGAATAACTTTGCGAGCTTTGCCTTCCGTTCCTATGTGTCCACGGGTGTTGGCCAGTTTATCGACAACCTGGTCTTCGCCATCGTGGTGAGCCACACGTTCTTTGGTTGGACCTGGGTGCAGGTCCTCATGTGCTCGCTGACCGGCGCTGTTGCCGAGCTGCTGTGCGAGGTCTTCCTGAGCCCCGTGGGCTACAAGGTCGTGCGCGGCTGGGAGCGCGAGAATGTGGGTTCCGAGTACCTCGAGCGCCACGCAACCGCCTAAGGAGCAAGTATGCGGGTTTTGATCACGGGCGCTTCGGGCGGTATCGGAGCCGCGTGCGTGCAGCGCTTTTTGGATGAGGGTCACGAGGTCGTGGGCTTTGATCTGCTGTCGCCGGCGATCGAACACGAGCGCTACCGCCATCTGATCGTTGATGTCCGCGAGCCGGACTCGTTTCCAAGCGACCTTGAGCCTCAGGTAATTGTGAACGTCGCCGGTACGCAGGATTCGGCCGACGACATCGCCGCCAACCTGTGTGGCACCATCAACGTGACCGAGCGCTACGCCTTTGTGGGGGAGGGGCTCGCCGCCAAGCCTGCGCCGGCTATCAAATCCGTGGTCAATGTGGGGTCGGCGAGCGGGCATACGGGATCGGAGTTTCCCGCCTATGCCGCCAGCAAGGGCGGCGTTATCGCCTACACCAAGAACCTTGCAAACCGCCTGGCACCGCAGGCCATCGCCAACAGTGTGGACCCGGGCGGCGTTATCACGCCGCTCAACCGTTGCGTGATGGAAGACGAGCACCTGTGGAGCCAGATTATGGAGCTCACGCCGCTTAAACGCTGGGCAACCGCCCAAGAGATCGCCGAGTGGATCTACTTTGTGGGCGTGACCAACCGGTTTATGACTGGGCAGAGCCTGCTGATCGATGGCGGCGAGGCCGGCCGCACACAATTTATTTGGCCCGAATAGGAAACGCGCCCGATGGCAAGATCGCCGTCGATGGAAAGCCGTCGGGCGCGTTTTTGATGTATCGATTTTTAGCCGAGGCAAGTCCAGTTGACGGGGGTCGAGCCGTGCTGTTCGAGTAGCCGATTGGCGGCAGAGAAGGGGCGCGACCCCATAAAAGCGGGGAGTTCTGCCGTGGCACGGCTGGCCGAAAGCGGCGAGGGGTGCGTAGAGGCCAGGCAGAACTTGCCGGTTGCCTTGCCCGCGCCGGTAGCGGCGAGCTTGCCTTCGACCATCTGCTGGGCAAAGCGGCCCCATGCCAAAAAGACTACCGGCTGGGGCAGCTGACAGCAGCGTTCGATAACGTAGTCGGTGAGCGTGCTCCAGCCCAGTTTGGCGTGCGAGTTCGCGGCATGCTCGCGCACGGTGAGCGTAGTGTTGAGGAGCAGGACGCCCTGTTGTGCCCATGGGGTTAGGTCTCCCGTGGCGGGAATGGGGCAACCCAGATCGGCTTTGAGTTCCTTATAGATGTTGCGCAGGCTCGGCGGCAACTTGGTTTGCGTCGCGGGGACCGAGAACGACAGCCCCATGGCCTGGTTGGGTCCGTGATAGGGGTCCTGACCCAAGATGACAACCTTGACCTGGTCGGCCGGCGTGTAGGCGAGGGCATTGAGGATGTCGTCTTGTGCCGGGTAGATAGTCTGCTCGGCACGCAAAAGGGCGATGCGCTCGAGCAGCTGGTTCGTAGTGTCACGTACCGGCTGCGGTGCATCGCCCAACCAAGTTGCTATGTTGCGGTCGCGGGTTGCGGCGTCCATGGGGCTCCTTTACGTCAGATGCTCTGTTTGCATCTATTGTAAAGGCGCACCGGTTGCCTTTATGCCACGGCTGTATGAAGAGCGGGGTCTACGAGACGTGCTCGGGCGCTCCTGCCATGCGAGCCTGTCCATGCGCGCGAAGGCGCGGAAGCTCGACGGTTGCCACCATGACGCCGGTGAGGATGAGAGCTGCACCCAGGAAGGCGATGGGGCTCAGGACCTCGCCGACCAGGAAGAACGAGAAGACAGCGGAGCAGACCGGCTCGAGCGAGAAGGCAAAGCCGGTGGTCTCGGCGGGCACGTGGGGCTGCACGAGCGTTTGGGTGATAAAGCCGTAGGCAGAGCAGATGAGCGCGAGGGCAACGACGACCACGATCTCGCTGGGCGTACTGGGAAGTGTGAAACCGCCAAAGACGCATGCGGCAATGCCCGAGAACAGGCCGCCAAAGCCCAGCTGCCAAACGCCCAGGGACAGCGGATCGACTTCTTCGACAAACCGCTTGGCGACAATGATGTGTCCGGCGTAGACAAAGGCGGAGAGCAGCATGATGAGCGCGCCCGGGTTCAGGCTAGTGAAGTCGGCGCCCGAGAGCAGCAACATACCGCAGGTGACGATGGCGGTGCCGACGAGCACTTTGCGCTCGGGGGCGCGGCGCAGCAGGGCGGCGTTGGCAAACGGCACGATTACGACCGTCAGGCTCTGCAAAAAGCCGGCAGTGGAGGCAGAGGTGAGGCTGGAGCCCAGGCACATGCAGGTGAGCTCGGTTGCCATGATGGCGCCGATGATAGCGGCGCGAACCATAAGGTCGCGGTTGATGCGGAACGCGCGTTTGTGGAAGAGCAGCAGGCAGGCCACAAAGGCGATGATGCAGCGTAGCGCGACGATGCTCGTGGCGTTCATGCTATCCATGCCGATCTTCATGAGGGGGTACGAAAAGCCCCATGCGACGGGAACGGAAAATGAGAGCGCGATTGCTTTTTTGCGATCCATGGGACTCCTTTTGTTACGGAACGGTTTCGTAACAAGGATTCTGCTCCCAGATGTGGATGTAGTAAAGCGAATGTATCTTCAGTATGATTAAGAAATACTAATGTTGGCAGAAAAAGCCCTGGCAAAACGTTTTATAGCTACATCGATGTGGAGGCACGATGGCATCGCGGTATCAGATTGTTTGTATGGTAGTCGATCGCGGCAGCCTGAAACGCGCGGCCGATGAGCTGGGCTATACACAAAGTGCGGTGAGCCAGGCCGTCAAGGCACTCGAGCGCGAGCTGGGCACTACGATTATCGAGCGCGGCAAGCAGGGCGTCTCGCTTACGCGCGACGGCAAACAGTATCTGCCGTATCTGCGCCAGATTGTAACTGCCGAGGCCGAGCTTGAGGGCAAACGTCAGGAGTTGCTGGGGCTCTCCTCGACGGATATTCGTATCGCGACGTTTACCAACGTGAGCCGCACCGTATTGCCGCGCGTGATTCGCGACTTTGGTGCGCTGCACCCGGGCGTACGCTTTACCCTCAAGCAGGGCGATTACACGCGCAACGCTTAATGGGTGCACGATGGCGTGGTTGACTTTTGCTTTACGGCACGCGGATTTACCGCGGGGCTCGAGAAGCGCGTGGTCTATCATGACGAGTTGGTAGCATTGTTGCCGGCCGCGCATCCGCTGGCGGCAAAGGAAAAGGTGACACTCGCCGACCTAGCGTCCGAGCCGTTTGTGCTGCTGGATGAGGGCGAACAGAGCCTGGTGCTCGATGCATTCGCGGCGTATGGCCTGTCGCCGCACGTGACGAGTGAGGTGACCGACGACTACACCATCATGGCGATGGTGGAGGAGGGCCTAGGCGTGAGTATGCTGTATCGCCGTACCGTCGAGGGCATGCGGGCCGATATTCGCGTACGACCCATCGTGCATGCTCCTTCGCGTGACGTGGTTGCAGCCTGGCGCAGCTGGGACACCATGCCCATCGCCACGAGGCGCTTTATCGACTATATGAGCTCGCATATTGTCAATTAATGACTGGCGTGGCGTTGAGTGCTGTGTTTAGCGGGCTGTCGCTTTGGCTTGGGTGACACGATAGGTGCGTGCCGGGTGGCAGAGTAGCACCGCCACGACCATAAAGAACGCCGTGGTGCCCAGGCTGATGGGGTAGACCATCATGATGTTCGCAAAGGTGCGAAAGTGCGGGAACACGCAGAACACCCAATAGAAGCGGATGCCGCAGACGCAGATCATGGTGATGAGGGCGGGCGTGAGCGAGATGCCAAAGCCGCGCAGGTAGCCTGACATGTTTTCGTAGAACATGCTAAAGGCGTACGCCGGGAAGATCGAACACACGCGGATATAGCCGATCGAGACGATGTTGGGATCGCTGTTAAAGAGCGACAATATCTCGCGCCCTAGGCCGAC
Source organism: uncultured Collinsella sp. (assembly GCA_900551195.1). Lineage (GTDB taxonomy): Bacteria > Actinomycetota > Coriobacteriia > Coriobacteriales > Coriobacteriaceae > Collinsella. Next base: position 2,047 of record URVD01000056.1, on the reverse strand, counting down.
AATAACGATGATCGTGGTGAGTGCAACGATACCGCCTTCGACCAGGCAGACCTTGAGCGTCTTGGTGCAGCGGTCGATCTGGCGGGCGCCGTGATTTTGTCCTACAAAGGTGGTGCAAGCCTGGCTAAAGCTGTTGAGCAGGTTGTAGCACACGTACTCCAGGCTCATGGCGGCGCTCGATGCCGCCATGACTTCGGTGCCCAGGCTGTTGATGGCAGACTGGATGATGATGTTGGCGACGGCAAAGACGGCGCTTTGGATGCCGGCGGGCAGGCCGATCTTGACGATGCGCTTGAGGGCGACGGGGTCGATAGCCAGGTCGCGTAGGGTGACGCGGACGACGAAGTCGGTCTTGAGCAGGCGGATAAAGAGCGTAGCGGCGCTGACGGTGTAGGCGATGGCGGTGGCGATGGCGACGCCCGCGACGCCCCAGTGGAGTACGGGGACAAAGATGAGGTCCAGGCCAATGTTGAGGACGGTGGACACGGCAAGCGCCTGCAGCGGCATGCGGGTGATGCCGACGGAGCGGAAGATCGCGGCCTCAAAGTTGTAGAGCAAGATTGAGGGCAGGCTGAGCAAAAAAACGCGCAGGTAGAGCGAAGCGAGTGGCATGGTTTCGGAGGGAACGTTGAGGGCGGCGAGCATGGGCTCGGCAAAGATCTCGCCCAGCGCGATGACGACAAAGCCCACGAGCGCCATTAAAATCGAGGTATGGACGGCGCGTTTGACCATGTTTTGGTCGTTGCGGCCGATAGCGTTGGCGATGACCACGTTGGAGCCAAGCGACATGCCAATAAAAAGGTTGAGCATAAGACTGGTAAGCGGAACATTGGAGCCGACCGCCGCCATGGCGAGGGTTCCCTGGTCGCCCGAGAAGTTACCGATAATGACCGTGGCGATGAGGTTCGACAGCTGCTCCAAGATGCTCGTGGCGGCCACGGGGAAGGCGAACAGGGGAATATTGCGCCACAGCGAGCCGGTGGTCATGTCAATGTGCTTAGATACGGTGTCAGCCATGCGCTCTCAATCTCTAACATGCTATTTCGTGCTTATTTGCGCAGACGATGATACTCCTAATTGGCTAGTCGTTGGGGACGTTCTTAAACGACTGGTCATTCAAGAACGTCTCCAATGACTAGGTGGGGGAGGCGTGCGACAATAGTGGGCGTTGTGTTGTTCGCGCTAAGGAGTTGCCATGTTGTTGTGTCCCGTTTGCCATGAGCCGTTGGTGGACGACGAGCGCGGTGCTGCGTGCACGGGCGGACACCGGTTCGACCGAGCGCGCGAGGGCTATCTATATCTGCTGCGCTCGTCCAAGAGCGGTGACTCCATGGGCGATCCCAAGTCGCAGGCACGCAGCCGTCGCGACTTTCTGAACCGCGGTTATTATGCGCCGTTGCGCGATGCGATGGTCGAGCTGGTGCGCGAGCGGGTGTTCGGGCGCGCTGCGTCTGCGAACGGCCCCATGACCTTGCTCGATATTTGCTGCGGCGAGGGCTACTACACCAGCGCCATGGGTGCGGTGCCGGGCGTGGATGCTTACGGCTTTGACCTGGGCAAAGAGATGGTGCGCCTTGCCGCCAAGCGCGGCGATGCGACCTACTTCGTGGCCAACATGAAGGACATCCCCGTGGCCGATGGCACCTTCGATATGGTGACCGAGCTCTTTGCTCCCTTTAACGAGCGCGAATTTGCCCGCGTGCTGGCGCCAGAGGGCTCGCTCTACACCGTGGTGCCGGGCGCCCGTCATCTCTTTGGGCTTAAGGAGGTGCTCTACGACACGCCGTACCTTAACGATGAGAAGCTGCCGAAGACCACCGAGCTCGAGTTAGTCGGAATGCAGCGGGTGTCTGCGAATATTACGCTTCAGACCCAGGCCGACATCGAGGCAGTGTTCCAGATGACGCCGTACTACTACCGTACGCGCCCTTCCGACAAAGAACGCCTGGCAAATTTGGACACCCTTCAAACCGACATCGACTTCATCATCGCCGAGTACCGCCACTAACCTACCAAAAAGGGACAGGTTTATTTTGGCAGGTTTTAT